>JACIWD010000035.1 GCA_014361165.1 Candidatus Mnemosynella bozhongmuii | reverse complement strand
CCTGTGACAATTCTGTAGAACTCCGGAACTCCCTCATCGGGTCCTCTTGCAATCAGGATGTCTCCTGAATGAATGACGGTATCTCTATCAGGATCGTATATCCAGGAAGTCCCTCTTCTTATTGCAATCACTCTCATTCCGGTTATCGTCTTCAGCTTCAGTTCTCCGAGAGTTTTTCCATCAATCTCCTCATTCAGAACCTTTGCTCTCACAACCGTTTCATCGGCATACATCAGATCCTTCTTGAACTCTATCGGAAGCCTCATTCTTCTGAGCACAATTCTTGCTATATCCACGGCTGCATTTGCAATCTTCTCAGCAGAGGAGGCAATCTGAAGAATTGCATTGAGTTTCTCTGCATCCTCAACGGTTCTTGCAGCGAGCATGGTGGATATTCTCAGTTCCTTCAGCATCTCCGTTATCCTCTCTTCCATTCTGAGAACCTCTTCAGCAATGTCAACAAGATCAAACATGGTTGCAGAATAGGCAAGGTCAACCATGAGTTCGGACAGGTCTTTCATTTCTTTCAGAAGATACTTCACATTTGAGCGACGCGGTCTCATTCCTTAGGAATCTCCTGATTTTAACGATTTAAATTTATCTCAGAATGCGCCGAGAAGAAGGGAGAGAACAGCAACAAGAGCTCCAACTCCCACGAGCTTCAAACCGGAGATGATGATGTGGGAGTAGCCCCACTTTCCTATGAATGAACCGAGGAGAAAAAGAATCACAAACATCGCACCGCTCGTGACATATATGTTCCTGGTCAGACAGAAGACGGAGAGAAGGATTACCGAACCGAGAAGAGTGCTCAGACTGTGAGTGAGAAGACTTCTGTGCACGGATTTTCTGTATCTCTCATAAATCTTCGTTCCCTTAAGATCTCTGAAAACATCCTTCTCGATGAGCCTCAGTTTCTTCCCTATTTCCGCTTCTTCAGCAAAATAGGCTCCGAATCCATTTGAGAGCGATACAGCCAGTCCTCCAGCCAGTCCCGCGTCAAGAACCTGCTCTATTGATGCCCCGGAGAAGTGAGATGCCACAACTATGCCCAGAGCTGTCAGCACTCCATCAAAAAGTCCAAGGACAACATATCTGAGCTCCTCGAATAGCGATTCTATGTTCACTTCCACGCTTCCCCCTCTATCTTTTTATATTCCTTGAGTTATAAAATTTATTTCTGAGGATGAAGATCATTAAGATAAGCACAGGAGAGAGGGTTCAGATTATTGACATAACTCCGGAGATTCAGAAAGCTGTGGAAGAGAGTGGAATTGAGAGTGGCATATGTCTGGTTCATTCTCTTCACACAACAACCGCTCTTGTTTTGAACGAAAACGAGCCAAGACTGATTGAGGATCTCAGGAACCACCTTGAAAGGCTTGTTCCTGAGAAAGGAAGTTACAGGCACAATGAGATAGACTCAAATGCGGACTCCCATCTGAGGGCAATTCTGCTCAATCCCTCCCTCTCGCTTCCGGTCTCGGACAGAAAGCTCTTTCTCGGCACATGGCAGAGGATTCTTTTTGTTGAGCTCGACGGACCGAGAACGAGAAATTTGATTGTGGAGGTCATTGGAAAATGAGATCGCCACCTCTTAATTTCATAAAACCCTATGCACTTTTCTCCATTCTCAACTTCATGTTTCTTCTCGGAATCCTCTATCTCGTGGAGAGAAGAGAGCTTCCAATGCCATATTACATAACTCTTCTGATATTTTCCCTCTCCTTCCTCTTTTCAACCGCCTCTCTGTCCCAGAGAATTGGTGAGCGCCTGAGAATTCTGATCTCCTCTCTTTTTCTGGCATCTCTCATCACTGCTTTCATCCTCCTGATATTCGGAGGAGTGCTCTATTTTGAAACGCTTCTCGAATGGGGCATCGAACTCATCGCTTCTGTGGTTGCGCTTTCGATAATTTCTTCAACCATTATAGTGACCTTTTCTTTTGCGAGAGGAAGACCATGATATTCGAGGAGTGTCCATACTGCGGGGAAGAAGCAGAGTTTTCGGAAATAAAGGAAGGAAAGTATCAGTGCAGAAACTGCGGTAGTGTCATAACTGGCAGGAGGAGAAAAGTTTACAGAATTGACTCGATCCTCTCGGACGATGAGAGATCTGAGAGGGGCATAATTGAGCTCTACGAGGGTGAAAAGATAGAGGTTGGCGAGGAACTTGTGGTCGAGGTCTCGGGAGAGCTCAGGGTTGGAGAAGTCAGAGCAATCGACACCGATGAGGGTAGAGTTGAGAGGGCTACGGCAGAGAGAATAAGGACAATCTGGCTCAGAGCAGTTGATGAGGTCAGCGTTCCTGTTTCGATTCATCTTGGTGAGAGAACGATTTCCAGAAAGATCAGATTTCCCGGCGATGAGGAGATCAGGGTTGGAGATGTCATAAGGATTGATGGTGCAAAGCATACTGTTAGAGCAATAAAGAGGAGGTTCGGGAAATTAGTGAAAGAGGGTGGAGTGAAGGCGAAAGAAATAAAGAGGGTTTATCTGAAGTGAATGATTTCAGAGAGGAGCGGGAAAGAGCGGTTGAGAGACTGGTCAGAGCCGGTTACATAAAGGATAGAAGAGTCATCGAGGCTCTTAAGAGAGTTCCGAGACATCTTTTCGTTCCAGAGAAATACAGGAAGTATGCATATGTGGATGAACCGCTTCCTATAGGAGAGAACCAGACGATTTCAGCAATTCACATGGTTGGAATTATGGCGGAGCTTCTTGAAGTTGAAGAAGGGATGAAAATTCTTGAAATTGGCGCAGGCTCGGGTTATCATGCGGCTGTTTTAGCCGAGCTTGTTGGAGAGAGCGGCATAATCTATTCTGTGGAGAGAATTCCGAAACTTGCGGAGATGGCAAGAAGAAATCTTGAGAGAGCGGGATATAAAAATGTCATTGTTCTGATTGGAGATGGTTCAAAAGGTCTTCCCGAAAAGGCTCCGTTTGACAGAATAAGTGTGACTGCTGCTGCTCCTGAAATTCCGAGACCTCTTGTTGAGCAGCTGAAAGATGGTGGAATCATGGTGATTCCTGTGGGAAGAATCTTTCAGGAACTTAAGGTTGTGAGGAAAAAGGGTGATGAAGTTACTGTGGAGAACTGGGGGCCAGTTTCCTTCGTCCCTCTCATCGGAGAACATGGATTCAGAAAGTGATTCCCAGCTCTTCGAGATAGGTCTCAAGGTTAAGAAGAAAATCGTTGAGCTTCTCATGAGAGATGATGATGCATCCCTCTTCCATAAGAATCTCCTCCTCTATCAGAGTCACAAGCAGCGGAATGACTTTTCTTCCGAGTTTTTCTGAGAGAGCCTCACATCTTCTCGAGTGCCTCCTTGCACTCTCCTTAACCTTCGATTTTCTGTGCCAGTGCCTCTGATAGAACTTGCAGTCCACCGCAAAAGTTCTTCTAGGATGAATTGCCAGAACATCCACCTCGTATCTCCTCTCTCCAAAGAAGAAGACGTGATGAACTTTAACCTCATATCCATGAGAGGAGAAGATTTCAGCAACATAATTTTCAAATTCCTGCCACATTTCCCATCCTCCCTCAGTTCCTCAGCTCCTCGTCATCAAAGATGAAGATGTCTTCGATCTTCGCATTGAAAACCCTCGCTATTTTGTATGCAAGCTTCAGAGATGGATTGTATTTCCCCTTCTCCAGAAAAACTATGGTCTCCCTCCGGACTCCAACTTTTCTTGCAAGCTCCTCCTGAGTCATATTGAATTTTGCTCTGAATTCCCTGATTCTCGTCCTCATGGCTTCAGCACCCTCTGTTTTGGAAGTGAATTTCAGAGTTCACTCCAGAGACCTCCTAGAGAAGTAAAATCTCAGAAGTATGAAGGAGAATATTCCCGCGAGGAAAAGGAATTCAAGCGCATCTCTCAATTTCAGCTCGAAATACCAGCTTAAGGCTGTGATGATGGCTGCAGAGAAGATTAAAATCCAGAAAGCATGAAATCCAGCTTTTTCGTTTATTCTCTCAATTCTTTCATCCAGAATTCGCTCGCTCTCCGGTTTACTGAGATTTATGCTCTGTACGATGAGAGAAACAATCCCTCCGAGCACGAGACCCGAACCGAGGAGATGAATTCCGAAGCTCCAGATTATCGCACCGAGGAGAACCATGAGGACTCCGGGAAGGAGGAAGTTAATCTTTGAGCTCATGAAATCTCACTCCTTGAATAAACTGCGTAGAAAATCAGATAAAGAATAAGAATTCCGCAAACCGCGAAGCCAAGGATTGAGCCCTCCACTCTGTATTTCCCGGTGGCAATGAGCAGAGCGCTGAGCAGAGCCGCCGAGATTGCGAAAACCTGCAAGGTTCTCCTGGACGCTCTCTCCGAAATTCTGATCACTCTCTCATCTTCGAGAACTTCACCCACCCTCCTTCTTAAAAACTTCAGCAAGATTATTCCGGAGATCAGTGATAGCAGCGCAACAAGTGGCTGATTTTTCAGCACAGCATAGCCAACAGCACCACCAATCAGCGCCAGAACTGCTGCGCTCAGAAGAGCGTATCTTTTCCTGTCCATTTCCCTCACCTTGTGTTAGATATTTCTAACATAATATTAGAAATATCTAACTTTATAAAATTTTCCGTTCTCCCTCTTTTTGAGAATTTTTATAAAACTCGAAAAATAAAGGAGGTCTCTGAGAAATGATAAGGTCAAGAACTCCGAAGGAAATACTGAACGAGATAAAATGGAGAGGTCTCAACCTGGAGGATTGTGAAATAGTTTATCTTCACAGAGGAGCTCCGGGTGACAGAAAGGTTGTTTCTGCAGGCGAGATTGAGGGAATTGAAGGAGGATTCATGATTATCCGTGGAAAAATGATCCCCTTTCACAGAGTTCTCGAAATAAGATTTAAGGGTGAAACAGTATTTAAGAGAAGGAGAACATGAAGGCGAGAGTAAAGGATTACATGACGAAAAATGTGATTGCAGCATCGCCGGATGAAACCGTTGAAGAAATCGCGAGAAAAATGATTGAAACGGATCACGACGGTTTTCCGGTGATTGATGAGCAGAGGAGGGTTGTGGGTTACATTTCTTCAAGAGATCTTCTTCTTAAAGATCCGAAAATGAAGATTGGAGAGATCATGAAGTCCGAACCACATGTGGTTCATCATTCCATGGATCTCTCGGATGTTGCGAGAATTCTTTTCAGACTGGGCATCTCGAAACTTCCGGTGGTGGATGATGAGGGGAGACTTGTTGGCATAATCTCAAATTCAGATGTCATAAGGTCTCAGATAGAGAGGGCGAGCCCCGAGAAGGTGTGGAAGCTCAAGAGAATGCTTGAGATCATTCACAATGTTGATATCGAGGTGGAAAGGGACAGAGTCAGGATAAGCGAGCTCAGACCGACTCAATCGAAGATCTATGCAGATGAACTTCAGGGAAGGATTTACGAACTTAAAAGAGGTCTTGCGGAACCCCTCATAGTTGTGGAGAAGCCAGGAAAGAGAATTCTGGTTGACGGTCATCACAGGGTGGTGGCGGCGAAGAAAATCGGGATTGAGGAGATGGACGCATTTATTCTGAAGCTCGACAGAGACATCCCTCTCGGGATTGAGAAGAGTGCCGAGCTGGCAAACCTTAAGAGCATAGAGGACATAAAGATTGTTGACGAGCTCAGACATCCGGCTGTGGAGCTCACAAGATTGAGAAGGAGGTCTTGAGTTGGATCTCTCAATCATAGAGGAGCTGTGGGAAGTTATAGGGGAGAGGAAGAGGAATCCGAGAGAGGATTCCTATGTCTTTCACATTCTCTCCCACAGGAAAGGGCTGAACAAAAGTCTGGAGAAGCTCGGAGAGGAGTGCATAGAGTTCATTCTGGCATCAAAAGATGGAAAAAAGGAAGAGATAATAAGGGAGGGAGCGGATCTGCTTTTCCACTTCCTGGTATCCCTTCACGCTCTCGACACTGAGCTGAGCGAGATACTTGAAGAGCTCAGAAGGAGAAGGAGGGATTGATCAGTATTTTGCAAGCTGTTCCAGGACATCACGTCTCGTTAGCATCCCGAGCGGTCTATCATTTTCCATGACCACCAGACCGCTTATTTCGTATTTGTTCATAAGCCTTATTGCATCTATGAGAGTCGCATTTGCATCTATTGTTATCACCTTCCTGTACATTATCTCCTCGGCCCTGGCATCGAGCTTCCTCTGAAGAATTGCTCTTGCTATGTTCCTGTATGTCACAATCCCCAGAACCTGGTTATCTTTAACAACCGGAAGACAGTTTACTCTGGCTTCGAGCATTTTTGTGAGAATCTCATTTATTCTGTCCTCTGGATGGATGTAAATCATCTTCCTCTTCATGTATTCCTTCACGGGTCTCTTCGGGAGTGATACCATCTCGCTTACATTTATAAGCAGAACATCGCTTGTGTCATCCCTTCCTATCACCTCTCCCCTTATGACGAACTTGTTAACAGGAGTCGGTCCAATCTGTATCATATCTCCTGGCTGAAACTCCTTGACTCCTCCAAGAATTCTTATGTTGGCCTTGCAGAGCTCTGGATGTTGAAGGGAGACAAAATCGATATCAGCAACGGTCTTTCCCTCAAGTTTCTCTCCATTTTTCAGCACAGGGATCTCTGCTTCGGCTTCAACCTTCTCAATTGCAAGAGCATCATAAGCCTGAATTGTCGGTCTGTAGCCTCCCTTTGGACCAGGAACGCCTTCCACAAGACCGAGAGCTTTCAGAGCCTGCATCTGATTCCTTATTGTTCCTGGATTCCTGTCAATCAGCTCTGCTATCTCCTCACCTCTTATAGCCGTGTTCTTCTCCCTGTAAAGTTTTATGAGAGCGAGAAGAATTTCCCTTTGAATTACGCTGAGCTCCATTCCAGACACCTCAATTCCGAGTAATTTAAAATACTTCATCCAAAGATATATATAATGATTGTTATCTAAGAACCGAGAGCATGGATGGCTCATTCAGGAGACTTCCTCCGGTGCTCAGATCTCATGAACTTCTCGATAAAGCATTCTCACGGGCTTCTCGAGCAGGCAGGGGAAAGAAAGATGTAAGAAAGGCTCAGGAATCGATGATTTTAACAGCAGGAAACATTCTTGCGGACAATCTCAGAAACATTGTGGTCAGATTTCCAAATTTTGACGAGCTCCATCCCTTCCACAGAGAACTTGTGGATCTCTCGATAGGAGTGGACAGGATAAAGAAATCTCTTGGAAGAGTTTACGGGGCATCGAAGCAGATAAGGAAGATTTCGAGGGAGGGAATAGCTTCTCTCAGAGATGCAAGAGATCCTGTGAGCATCAGAAAGATGGTTTTTGGAAGAATGGCATCGATGGTTGAGGAAATTGAGGATGCTCTTGAAATCCTTCTCTCGGCGAGAGAACTTCTGAGAAAGATGATAGTGATAGAGGACCTTCCGAGCATCATTGTTGCCGGCTACCCCAATGTTGGAAAGAGCAGTCTCGTCTCCAGGATGTCCTCCGCAAAACCGGAAATTGCCTCATACCCATTCACGACAAAGGAGATCTCTATAGGCCATTTCTGGAAAGATGGGATGAAATACCAGATTTTTGACCTTCCGGGAATTCTGGACAGAGATGAGAGTGAGATGAACGAAATAGAGAGGAGGGCCCTTGCCGCACTGAAGCATCTCGAAGGAGTCATCCTCTTCATCGTAGATCCAACCGAAAGCTGCGGATTCTCTTTAGAGGAGCAAATGAGACTTTACGAAAAGCTCAAGCAGAGATTTCCGAGAATTGTTCTTGCATACAGCAAGAGAGACATCATGAGATTTGGAGAACCGTCTTTCTCATCTCTGACCGGAGAAGGCATAGAAGAACTCAGAAACACTCTTGTTTCCATGCTAAAAGAGGAGGCATCCAAGAAGAAATCCGGCAATGGCTCCTCCGTTCAGAAAGGGCAGTCCGGGATGAGCTCTTTCTCTTGAGGTCAGGAAGAAGAGGGCAAAAAGGCCAGAAATTATACCGAGAAGTGTTGAAAGAGCAACAGGATTCAGCAGCCCTGTGTAAGGAGTCTCCAAATAGAAATTTGAAGAGACCACGAGCATGGATGGTATAACAACGTCACCGAGACCGAGAAAAACCGCACCCTCTCTCTCCCCTTTCAGAAATGAATAGTCCCTTGAGAGAGGAATTATGAAAAGAACGGGAAGTCTGAGTTCGAGAACGCCTTTTGCCATCGATACCATGTGTCCTGTTCTGTAAACCGATATGAAATCGTAAATCGAGAGAATGAGGAGGAGAGCAACTGTTGGAAGAACTCCAAGAGAGACTCCGAAAAGAGCTATTGCAACTCCGGAGAGAAGAACTCCGGTCAAATCAATGACCCACCATTCAGGATAGAAATGGACGAGGAGAGTCACTGAAATGGAGAGCAGAATTGAGAGTGCCGGAGGAAGAACTGCACCCAGAGTCACGAGAAGTGAGTAGAAGATGAGGAAGAGCATGAAAAATTTCAGAACCCTCTTCTTTCCGAACTTCAGGATGATGAGGATGAGGAGTGTGAAGAGAAGAATGAGCAGGAAGTAATAGAAGGAGTTTTCAACCGCCTGGGGGTCTTCGAAAACCCTGACATTCTCTTCCATGAACCTTTCGGATAGCGGAAATGCCAGGAGGAGTGATGAGAGCAACAGTGCGGATGTGAAGATGAAAAGATAGACATTGATTCTCAGCTCCTCTTTCATCTCGAAAATTTATATAGTGAGCGGAATATAACAGTTATGGGAGATAGAATGAATCAGAAAAGCATCTCTCTGGCTCTCATCGGAGTTATAAGTGCCCTCGTCCTGACCTGGAGGTGGCTCGGGCTCTATGACAAGAGTGATTTCATCCTCATGCTCTCAGCTGTCGTTCTTGTTTCATCCCTTTCAGCCCTCATAATCAGCATGGAGGAGAGAATAAGAGAACTTGAAGAGAGACTTGAGAGAACGGAGAGGTCTCTCAGGGTAAGCGTTCACGGAACCGAGGACATTCTCAAGGAGGAGATAGGCACCTCAACATCAAGGATAGTTGAGCTTCTTGAAACAATTCTGAAGAGGATGTATCGGTAATGGGTGTCGATCTCGGGGACCTTTTCGAAAAAAAGGAAGTTGAGATCGAGGAACTCTCGGGAAGAGTGATTGCGATAGATGCCTTCAACGCAATCTATCAGTTTCTCAGCACAATAAGGCAGCAGGATGGAACTCCGCTTAAGAACAGCAGAGGTGAGATCACCTCCCATCTCTCTGGAATTCTCTACAGAACCACGAATCTTGTTGAGAATGGTGTAAAACCTGTTTATGTTTTCGATGGAGAGCCTCCTGTTTTCAAGAGGAAGACCGTTAATGAGAGAGTCAGAATGAGGGAGGAGATGGAGGAGAAATGGCTTCTTGCCCTTGAAGAGGGAAGAATGGAGGACGCACTGAAATATGCAAGAGCCTCATCGAGATTGAGGCCAGAAATGGTCGAGAGCTCAAAGAAACTGCTCAGATATCTTGGAATTCCCTTTGTTGAGGCTCCATCCGAAGGAGAGGCTCAGGCAGCTTATATGGCGAGAAAGGGTGATGTCGATGCGGTTGGCTCGCAGGATTACGATTCCCTGCTCTTCGGCGCTCCTCTTCTCGTGAGAAATCTTACGATTACGGGAAAAAGGAAGCTTCCGGGAAAGAATATTTATGTTGAGATCTCGCCTGAGCTCATATATCTTGAGGAGAATTTGAAGAGACTTGGAATAACGAGAGAGCAGCTCATCGATATAGCCCTTCTCGTCGGAACGGATTACAATGAGGGCGTTAAGGGCGTCGGTCCAAAGAGAGCTCTATCCATGGTGAGAGAGGGTGCAGATGTCTCAAAGCTAATCAGAGATGTGGAATATGAGGAGATCAGAGAGTTCTTCATGAATCCGCCCCATACCGATGAATACGAGCTGAGATGGAGAGAACCGGATGAGGAGGGAGTCCTGAAGTTCCTCTGCGATGAGCATGACTTCTCGGAGGAGAGGGTCAGAAGAGCTCTCGAAAGAATAAAGTCCTCCTCTCTATCCTCACAGAGCACTCTCGACAGATGGTTCTAATTTCCTGAGCTTCTCTATGTAGCTCAGAGCCCTTTTTCTCGCATCCTCTATGTTCTGCTCTCTCACAACTCTGCCCTCAATCATCAGCGGTTTCAGCATCTCCTCAAAACCCTCAGGAGGTTCATGTCCATGCGGAATCACAACATCTTCGAGTGTTTCCATATTTCTGTAGAGCTGCTTTCTCCCACCTCTCTTCCCCCTCTTCGCTCTGGGCTCTCCATCAATCTCCACTATGTCCATGGCAAAATCAACAGGAGGCGCTGAGGCCATGCTTGTACCAATCCCGAAGATGTCAACCAGATCCCTCAGCTCCTTCACGTCCTCCTCATCCACCCCTCCGCTGAGAACAATCTTCACATCCCTGAATCCTCTGAGATTCATCTCCCACCTTATTTCCGAAATTATGCTCTTTATGTCACCTCTTCTCGATCTCGGAGTGTCTATTCTCACTCCATAAACTCTCTTTCCAAGTGTTTCGAGAGCCATTATTACCTCTGTTTTCTCATCGCAGTATGTATCACAGAGGAGGATTCTCGGAACATCCTCGGAAATGACCTCATCGAAAGCTTTCCAGGCCTCTCTCTGATCCACCATGCAGATGATGAGGGAATGCGGCATTGTTCCCGATGACTTCATGTTCAGAAATCTCTCTGCAGAGACATTTGAGAATCCGTCGGCACCTCCTATGTATGCGGATTTCTCAATGAATGGAGCTATTGCAGGATGCTGTCTTCTTGTTCCAAAGGAGAGGATCTTTGAATCTCCGGCATAAAGCTTCATTCTCGCAGTTTTTGTTGCAATTCCGGAAGCATGACAGAGAAAGCCGAGAATGGCTGTTTCGAATATGCAGAAATCGAGATAGTTCCCCTCTATGATCATGACCGGCTCGTTTCCTCTGAAGAGAGAGCCATCATCCATCCCGTAGATATTGACTCTTCGCCCCTCCATCAGATTCAGAACTTCCTGAACTCCGCACAGAATTCCCCACATTCTGGAGCTTGTTGAAATTTCTGCAACAACTCTTGGATTCCTCCCCTTATTTTTCAGAACCTCCTCTGTTCTGATGAAATAAACGTCCGTTGTTCTTCCCGAAAGAATTTCATCCTCGGTGGCAACATAAAACTTCTCACTCATCTCTTTCACTCACTGTTAAAGCGGTTATATAAAACTCTCGTCAATTTTAAATGCAGACCCTTCCATCTCACCCATATGGAAAGTCATGAGAAGTGGGGTCTCGGTTTCATTCTTTTCGGAATTCTCATGGCAGTTCACCGTCCTCTCTGGATTTCAGCTCTCATCTTCATACTCCTCGGAGCATCGCTTTTTGTTTTCGGTGGAAGAGAGAAGAAAATAGAGGAGGTGAAAGAATGATAGTGACCACAACAGATTTTGTGCCCGGATATGAGGTATCCGAGATTCTCGGTGTTGTTTTCGGAAATACAGTCAGAGCAAAACACATAGGAAAGGACATAACCGCGGCTCTGAAAAACATAGTCGGAGGTGAGCTTGAGGAATATACCGAGATGCTGAGAGATGCAAGAGAAGAAGCTATGAACAGAATGATAAATGAGGCGAAGAAACTTGGAGCAGACGCTGTTCTGAATGTCAGATTCACAACATCTCAAACCATGGCTGGAGCGGCTGAGTTGCTTGCCTATGGAACAGCGGTGAAGCTGAGAAAGCTATGAGAACATCTCTCTGAGAACCGCCTCTTTATTTGCCTCTACCTCAACCGGCTTTCCGCAGACCTCAAGAACCTCCTCGGGATCTTTCAGCAGATGACCTGTTGTGATGCATACAACTCTCTCATCTCTCTCAACAACTCCCTCTTCAAGAGCTTTCCTCAGTCCAGCCAGAGAGGATGCAGAAGCCGGTTCAACTCCGATGCCCTCGGCTCTTGCCAGAAGCTTCTGAGCTTCAGTTATCTCATGATCCGAGACCTTCAGAGCGAAGCCATTGCTTCGATAAATGGCATCCAGCGCCTTCGGAGCGTTTACAGGTGAGCCTATCCTTATTGCCGTCGCTATTGTCTCGGGTCTTCTCACCGGAGTGATCTCTCTTTTCCCCTCTCTGAAAGCATCTGCTATCGGAGATGCTCCCTCGGCCTGAACTCCTATCATTCTTGGAATCTCCTCAATTACTCCGAGCTCTCTGAGCTCCAAAAAGCCCTTGAAGATTGCTGAGATGTTCCCGGCATTTCCAACAGGAACGAGAACCGCATCCGGAGCTGAGTGAAGCTGCTCATAAATTTCGAATGCTATTGTCTTCTGCCCCTCAAGTCTGAACGGATTTATGGAGTTCAGAAGATAGAAATCCGGATTCTCGGAAATCTCCCTGACGATTCTCAGAGAGTCGTCAAAATTTCCCTTTATGCATATAACCCTGGCACCGTGCATCAGAGCCTGTGCTATCTTTCCGAGAGCAACCTTTCCGGACGGGAGGATGACATAGGAAGGGAGAGAGGCTCTTGCCGCATAGGCTGCGAGAGATGCCGAGGTATTTCCGGTTGAGGCGCAGATGACTCCTCTGACTCCAAACTCCAGAGCCTTTGTAACTCCAACCGTCATACCCCTATCCTTGAAGGAACCGGTTGGATTCATTCCCTCGTGCTTGACGTGGAGCTCTCTGATTCCGAGCATCTCTTCGATCCTCTCGCATCTGTAGAGAGGAGTTCCTCCCTCATTCAGCGTCACAGGCTCTCTCTCAACAGGAAGAAGCTCCCTGTATTTCCAGACTTTTGGCTCTCTCCCATCAAAAATTCTCTCCGCTTCTATCTCATCGAGATTGAAGGATACCTCAAGCAGTCCCCCACATCTCTCGCAGAGGTATGCTCTCGGGTTCTCAATCTCCTCTCCGCACTCAAAACATCTGAGAAAATATCTCATCTTCTCACCAGCTCCATCATTTTTCTCATCACTTCCTCTTCAGCAATCTCCCTGCCATATTCCTTCCTGATCTCTCTGTAAAGATCAACAAGCTTCTCAAAAACATATTTTGAGAGATAAACAGGTCCGAATTCTGATTCGAACTTCTGATGTATTCTCCGAACTTCAGCACCGAGATCTTCGGTCTCATCCCTCATCCTTTCCATCTCCCGGAAGTCTATAGAAGTAAAATTATAAATACCCTTCTCATTAAGTCTTGGGCGATGGAAGAGGAGTATCGACTGAAGTTCTTTCAGGAAAATGGCTTCATAAGAAAGAGATGTCCGAAATGCGGAAAGCACTACTGGACGAGAAATCCCGAGCAGGAGAACTGTGGAGATGTTCCCTGCAAGCAGTATGAGTTCATAGGAAATCCGATCTTCATTGAACACGAGCTTGATGAGATGAGGGAGAGATTTCTCAGATTCTTTGAAGAGAGAGGTCACGAGAGAATTCAGAGATATCCTGTTGTTGCACGCTGGAGGGATGACATCTATCTGACGATTGCCTCCATAGCAGATTTCCAGCCCTTTGTGACTTCCGGAGAAGCTCCACCTCCAGCAAACCCTCTTGTCATCTCTCAGCCATGTATAAGACTTGATGACCTTGATTCGGTGGGAAGAACGGGAAGGCATCTCACTCTCTTTGAGATGATGGCGCACCACGCCTTCAACTATCCTGATAGAGAGATTTACTGGAAGGATGAGACTGTTGCATATTGTGATGAGTTTCTCCAGTCTCTCGGTGCAGATCCGATGGAGATAACATACAAGGAGGAGCCCTGGGCAGGTGGCGGAAATGCCGGACCGTGTCTGGAGGCTCTCTGCGGAGGTCTTGAGGTCGCAACCCTTGTCTTCATGAACCTCAGGAGAGATGACTCGGGAGACATTGTTATAAAGGGTGAAAGATACAGCAGAATGGAGAATTACATAGTTGATACCGGATACGGTCTTGAGAGGTTCGTCTGGGCATCCAAGGGAACTCCAACGGTTTATGATGCAATTTTTCCGGAGATTGTAAAGGAGCTGAGCAATCTTGCCGGAGTGGAGTATGATCTCGAAAATCCCGAATTTTCGGAGGTGCTCTCGAAAAGTGCCAGAGTCGCAGGAGTTCTCGATCTGAGCGGAAAGGAGAGGTTGAGAGAGCTCAGGAAGATTGTCTCAAAGGAAACCGGAATACCTGTTGAGGAGCTCGAGAAGATAGTTGAACCTGTTGAAAGGATCTATGCAATAGCAGATCACACAAGATGTTTGACCTTCATGCTCGGAGACGGACTCATTCCGAGCAATTCAGGAGCAGGATATCTCGCAAGACTTGTGCTGAGAAGAACAATGAGGATGATGAGAGAGCTCGGCCTCGAAATCCCCCTCAGCGACATAATAGTTATGCACATAAAGTCTCTCGACTACTATCCCGAGTTCAGGAAGAGGATTGACAGGATAGTTGAGATTGTGGATGAGGAGGTCAGGAGATACAGAGAGACCATTGAGAGAGGAATAAGATATGTGGAGAGGCTTGTGACTCAGAAGAAGAAGGTTGAGCTCGAAGATGTGATTCAGCTCTATGATACGAGAGGGATTCCTCCTGAAATCGTTGAGGAGGTTTCTCGAAAATATGGTGTTGAACCCGAGATTCCGGATAACATCTACTCTCTCGTTGCCTCAAGGCACATGTCAGAGAAGAGAGAGAAGGAGAGAGAGGAGCCTCTGAAGGATGCGATTTCAGCAATTCCGAAGACAAAGCTCCTCTATTATGAAGATCCGCTCAAAACCGAATTCGAGGCTGTTGTTCTTGATGTAATTGACTCTTACGTGATACTCGATCAGACTCTCTTCTATCCCGAAGGAGGAGGTCAGCCGGGAGACAGAGGAAAGCTCGTCGGAAGTTCATGGAGCGTTGAAGTGGAAGACACGAAGATCTGCTCGGGAGTGGTTCTTCACAAAGTCTCCTCTCCGGATGTTGTGAGGAAGGGAGAAATTGTCAGAGGTTTCATAGATAAAGAGAGAAGGCTGTCCCTCATGAGACATCACAGTGCCACGCACATAATTCTGAGAGCTGCGAAGGAGGTTCTCGGAGACCATGTCTGGCAGAGCGGAGCTCAGAAAGGTGAGGACAGAAGCAGGCTTGACATCACGCACTACAAGAGGATAACAGAGGAGGAGAGGAAGCAGATAGAAATAATTGCAAACAGAATGGTGATGGAAAACATCAAAACGAGCGTTTTCTGGATGGACAGAACTGAGGCTGAGAGAAAATTTGGATTCACACTCTATCAGGGAGGAGTTCCCCCGGGAAGGGAGATAAGGATAGTGAAGATCGGAGATGAGGTTCAGGCGTGCGGAGGGACTCATGTCCCATCAACCGGAATGATAGGGCTGATAAAAATACTGGGAACAGAGAGGATTCAGGATGGAGTCGAGAGAATCGAGTTCGCTGCCGGAGAGTCCGCGCTCATGCATGTTCAGAGGAGAGAGGATCTCCTGATGAAAGCTTCTGAAATCCTGAGAGTTCCTCCAGAGATACTTCCGGAGACGGCAGAGAGATTCTTCGAGGAGTGGAAGGAGCTGAACAAAGAGGTCTCGAGATTGAAGAATGAGCTCGCGTCGGAGAGAGTTGAGAGAATGCTCCTCAGAGCAGAAGAGATCAGCGGAATGAAGGTCATCTTTGAGTGCATCGAAGAGGCTGATATGGAGGAGCTGGTCGCGCTCGCAACCGAGCTTGTTAAGAGAGATGAGCTGATTGCAATCCTCTGCGGAAAGAGAGGAAACGGAAACATCGTGGTCTCCGTCTCCAGATCTCTCGCGGAGAAGGGAATAAAAGCTTCAGAGCTCATCAGAAGAATTGCATCACCCTTCGGTGGAGGTGGAGGAGGGACAGAGATTCTTGCGAGAGGTGGCTTCAGAAATCCCGGCTCTGTTGATGAACTGGTGAAGAGAGGAAGAGAAATTCTGAAGGAAATTTTCAGAGCTCGATAATCCTTGCATCCTTTGTATCAACATCCACAACTGCGTAGGTTCTTCTTCCGGTCAGATATCCGCAGAGCTCTCCGGGATTGATGAAAAGCGTCTCACCTTCTTTTCTGATTTCTGCTCGATGCGTATGCCCTCCAATCACGATCCTGAATTTTCCCGAGCTTATGAGAGCTTCCTTATAGCTCTCAACGTTATGGCTCATGAAAAGTCCGAGCTCCTTCATCACAAGAAAATCTCCGTGAAATCTCACTCCATATTTCAGACCCCACTCATACAGAGTTCTTCTATCTCCGTCATTGTTTCCGTAAACAGCATGAATCTCGGGTTTAACCTTCTCAAGTGTCCGGAGGACGAAAGGAGATATCAGGTCTCCTGCATGAAGAACAGCATCGGCTTCGTTGAGCTCCTCAACGATATCTGCGAGAACATCTATTCTGTCATGACTGTCCGAAATCACAGCCAGAATCATGATTTACTCTTATCCTTCTTCAAATTTAACCCCTTCGACAGGTCTGCTAACTTAGTGTTGGTGAGAGAATATCTCCGGATTTTCCAATGAGATTCAAAACTTTGTGTCTCTTTATACCTAAACTACGGACATGTCAACATAACCACCTCAGATGGTTGTAATAGAACAAGAAGAGTTTGCAGAATAGATTCCAGTTTCTAATAGATTTCTCCGCTTCTTCTCCATTGAGATGAGTGACTTCTCTCCAAAGGTTCAATGTTGTTGCGGAGAGAAAATTTAGAGTAATACATCACTCTGCAAACGTCAGGAATGCATATACCAAAAAAGGCTCTGTTGCTGAACTTAACCCCCTTCGACGCAAAACTATAAACTCTCTCGCGAGAGAGATCACCCTGATGAAAAGAGTTGTTATTGTTGGTGCTGGTCCGGCCGGTCTGTTCTGCGCCTATGAGCTCTCCAAGAGCGAGAAATTTCAAATAACCATCATTGAAGCAGGAAAGAGAATTGAGGAGAGAAGATGTCCGGTGAAGGAAGGGAAGAAATGTGTTCACTGCAAGCTCTGCGATGTTGTTCATGGAGTTGGAGGAGCAGGAGGAATGTCGGATGGAAAGCTGAATCTCCATCCCTCGATTGGAGGAGATCTGCTGGAATTTATGGATGAGCAGAGAGCATGGGAACTGATAAAAATGGTGGATGAAATCTTTCTCAGGCACGGTGCTCCAGGAGAGATATATCTTGGCGATAGCGAGGAGCTCAGAAGAAGGGCTGCGGCAGCCTCAATAGAATTCATTCCTGTTCGCCAGAGGCACGTGGGCTCTGATCTGCTTGTCGATGTGATAAGGTCAATCGAGATGGAGCTTGAGAAAAGAGGTGTGAGAATTCTCACGGAAAAGAGGGTTCTTGACGTTGAGCTGAGAGGCAGCGAGAAAATCGTGACACTTGATGACGGTTCGAAAATCTCTTCGGACTTTCTCGTTCTCGCTCCCGGGAGAAAGGGCTCTCAGTGGTTGATGAGGATAGCTGAAAAGCTCGGAATTTCCTACAGATTCATGCCAATAGACGTTGGTGTGAGAGTTGAGATTCCCGCAGTTATCTATGATGAGCTCACATCCATCAGCTGGGACCCGAAATTCAGGATGAGGACTCCCACCTATGATGATCTCGTGAGAACTTTCTGCACCTGTCCGAATGGCTTTGTGGTGATTGACACCTATGACGCTGGAGTTGGTGTTAACGGCCACTCTCTGAGATCGATGAGATCGGAGAACACAAACTTTGCCTTTCTCGTCACGGTTCAGCTAACCGAACCTGTTGAGAACACCACAGAATACGGAAATTCAATAGCGCAGCTCTCCATGACAATTGGAGGAGGAAAACCAATAATTCAGAGGCTCGGAGATTTGATTGAGGGAAGAAGATCGACCTGGGAAAGAATTCAGAGAAGTTTCGTCAAACCAACTCTGAGAGATGTCACTCCCGGTGACATTTCCATGGCTCTGCCCCACAGAATTGTTCAGGACATCATTGAGGGTCTTGAGATGCTCGACAGGGTTGTTCCCGGAGTTGCCTCCTCCTCAACGCTCCTCTATGCTCCGGAGATAAAATTCTCGGCTATAAGAATGGAAGTGAGGGAGGGATTTGAAACATCGATCAGCGGACTCTTCACAATCGGTGACGGTGCAGGAGTCAGCAGAGATATAGTGAACTCTGCAGTCACCGGGATTGTTGCAGCACAGCGGATAGCGGAGCTATCCGAATAATGCTCCAAGACCTGCAATTCCTGCTTCTTCCTCTTCCTCTTTCTTCTCCTCCTCTTCCTCCTTCTTTTCTTCCTCTTTCTTCTCCTCGGATGCAGGAGCTGCTGCAGGAGCGCTTGCAGCGGGAGCAACCACAGCAGAGGAAATTGCCTCCTCGATATCAACGTCCTCGAGCGCGGCTACAAGAGCCTTCACTCTAACCTCATCTACCTCTACTCCTGCTGCACGAAGCACTGCTGTAACATTTTCCTCGTTTATCTCTTTACCTGCACTATGAAGCAACAAAGCCGCATACACATATTCCATTTTTAACACCTCACCCTAATTATTCTCCTTACTTCAAATCATTACCCGAATAATGCTCCAAGACCTGCAATTCCTGCTTCTTCCTCTTCCTCTTTCTTCTCCTCCTCTTCCTCCTTCTTTTCTTCCTCTTTCTTCTCTTCCTCTCTCTTTTCCTCTCTGATCACAGAAGTCCTCATTCCTCTGAGCTCGTCGTCAAGTGCATCTTCCGGAAGCAGTGAGACAATCGAGAGAGCTCTCGAAGACGCAACTCTCAGGATATCCTCCATGACATCTCTCTCGAATATCGCTGCATTTATTGCAAGATTCCTTGCCTCGGTGACTGCTCTCTGAATCAGCGGAACAATGGTCTCTCTCGTTGGAATTGCTGCAAACAGAGCAACCTTGAATGCATTCAGATGAGCATTTACAAAGTCTGAGAAGACTTTCTGAGTGTCAATCCTGAGATCTTCAGCTCTGAAGATGACTCCATCCTCATAAACCGCTCTCAGATTGAGACCCACTTCCATGGGATATATTTCAAGTCTTGCAAGAGCGGAGGCCAGCTGAGGCGAGATTACATCTCCTTTCTTGGCAACAACCTTCGTCTCCCTTATCACAACTTTACCCTTATCTATTCCCGCAGGAATTCCTGCATTCTGAAGCTCACCGACTACTGGACCAGGTTTTAGATTGGTGGGTCCTTTTTCAACGACTATATCATGCGGAGCAACCTGTCCTGCCTTTATTGGATATGGCTTCTTCGTTGCCTCAAGAATCTTGTATAGCTTGAAGGGATTCACATCAGAAACCAGAATTGCGGTTTGATCCTCGACAAAATTCTTCAGCTCCTGAAGCTTACCACCGCAGTTATCGAGAGCTCTTAAAATAAGGCTGTTCTTGAAAACCCTGAATCTCGCAACATCTCTCAGAGATTTTCTCATCTCCTGAAGCTGTCTGGAGGGAATGCCCCTTATTCCAACAATTCCAACCACTTTTGAGCTCTTCACGAGCTCCTCAATTCTCTTAACCTCTTCAATCTTCCACTGCGGAATCTCCCGTGCCTCACTCTGCATTTACATCACCCTCACAGCAGGTCCCATCGTTGTTTTAACATAAACAGAGCGGATATTTTGAGTCCCTCTTTCGAGCTTGCTCTCTATTCTGTTCAGAACCGCCTCTATATTTTCTGCTATCTTTTCTGGAGGCATGGATCTTGTGCCAACCGGAACGTGAAAGGTTGGATTGTTTCTGCTTCTCACTCTTACCGTTTTCCTGAGCCTCTCCACAATGGCTTTAAGATCTGCATTTGGAGGAACAGGAATTGGCATTTTTCCTCTTGGACCGAGGATGATACCGAGATGTCTTCCGATGAGCGGCATGTACTGAGTATCGGAAAGGAAGAAGGAAACTTCTGAAGCGAGCTTCTTCATTCTCTTCTTCTCCTTGGCAAGCTCCTCTATCTCATCGGGATTTATTACAATGAGTCCCAGCTCTTTTGCTTTGAGTGCAAGTTCTCCTTTTGCAAAAATTGCAATTTTTGGTTCTTTTCCTCTTCCATGCGGAAGAATTATCTGCTCGTCAATCCTGTTCTGGGGCTTGTTTAAATCAACATCTTTCAAATTTATCGCGAGATCAACGCTCTCCTCAAACCTTCTTTCAGGAGCCTGCTCTATTGCTTTCTTCACAGCTTCAACGAGTTTTTCATCAACCATTTCTCTCATGCCTCCGTAGTGATGCGAACTTCACGTTCTCCTACGGGTTAAAGTAGAAGAATGAAAGGGGATATCCCCTATTTTAACTTATCGGTTCTCGAAGAAATGGTCATACTTTCCTTCTTCTATCTCCCTCATAACCTCCTTTGGAGTCTTTCCATCTATTGTCACACCCATGGACTGGCATGCTCCCACGACTTCCTTGCATGCACTCTTTAGAGAGTTCGCAAGCATCTTCTCCCTCTTTATCTCTGCAATCTTTATCACCTGTTCGAAGCTCAGATTTCCAACAACATTCCTCGGCGTCTCTCCAGAGCCCTTCTCTATGCCGAGCTCCTTCTTGATGAGCGCTGTCGTTGGAGGAACTCCCACCTCTATTTCAAATGATCCATCTGGCTGAACTATGACCTTCACAGGCACCTGCATTCCCTCGAATTCAGCAGTCTTCTCATTTATCTTATCGACCACAGCCTTGACATTCACACCGAGAGGTCCGAGTGCTGGACCCAGCGGCGGTCCCGGTGTTGCTCTTCCGCCCGGAACAAGAACCTCAACAACCTCAGCCATCCAAACTCACCTCACTCCTCTTCACTCTCTTTGCTTATCACCCTAACATGATCTCCTCTAACCGTAACGGGTATCGGAACAATCGACTCGAAGAGCTCAACTGTTATCTCCTCATGGCTTTTGTCAACCCTCTTAACTATTGCCTTCTCACCCTTGAAGGGTCCCGAGATTATCTCGACGATCATGCCCTCAGAGATTCCGGCCACAGCAGGCTTTGGAGTCAGGAAGTGTTCAACCTCGCTGAGAGATGCACTGCCCTTGACAATTCCCCTTGCATGAGGAATGCCCTGAATGGAGAGGGCAACATCCTCGGGAGAACCCGCTTCAACAAGAATGTATCCTCTGAGATCATCCGGAACCAGAATCGCTCTTATGTCATAGCCCCTCTTCTCGGCACTCATGGCTATGAGGTTTGCAACAGCCCTCTCCTGATTTACGGTTGTCTTCACAACATATATCTTTGATTCCCCGGCACCGCTCTCCTCCACTTCAGTTCACCTCAGAGAAACATCTTAGGAAGCTCAACCATGATGAGATAGATCAGAAATCCTATTGTCCCTATGATTGCAATTCCGGCAATGGAAACCTTTGCAACCATCTTGAACTCCTCTTTCGTCGGCTTCCTGGCCATCCTTAGAACTCTGATGTATTCTGCCAGCCATCCCGGAAGCCTGACTGAGCTCTCCCTCAACCCGGCTTTACCTCCTTATGAAATCGATTCCGTATTCTTTGACAGTTGAGGATTTAAATCTACCGTAAATCTGAGGTGATTTCACACCCGTGATTATAAGCATTGTCTTCATGGTATCCTCAAGCTCCGGATCTATCGATGCTCCCCAGATAACTCTTGCTTCAGGATCAATATGCTCGTAGACCTCCTGAACAACCTCTTCAGCCTCGCTCACGGTCATGTCAGGTCCACCGACGACATTTATAAGGGCTGCGGTTGCACCCGAAATGTCAACATCGAGAAGCGGACTGTTCAGTGCTCTTTTAACAGATTCCATGGCTTTCTCTGGACCTCTTCCTTCTCCAAGCCCTATCATCGCAACTCCGCCATTCTCCATGACTGTCTTGACATCCGCAAAGTCAAGATTTACCAGTCCGGGTCTTGTTATGAGCTCTGTGATTCCCTTGACAGCTCTCATCAGAACCTCATCCGCAACCTTGAAGGCTGCCTGGAGAGGAAGTTTTGGAGCCACTTCAAGAAGCTTGTCATTCGGAATCACTATAACAGTATCGGCGACCTCTCTCAGCTTCTCGAGACCGACCTCGGCGTTTGATCTTCTGACAGCTCCCTCCACCGTGAACGGAAGTGTCACGATTGCAATGGTAAGAACTCCAAGATCTTTCGCAATCTCAGCTATAACCGGTGCCGAACCGGTTCCGGTGCCTCCACCCAGACCGCAGGTTATGAAGAGCATGTCGGTTCCCTCTATTACCTCTCTCAGAACAGATTCGCTCTCTCTTGCAGCCTGCTCCCCTATCTGCGGAATCGAGCCTGCTCCGAGACCTCTTGTTATCTTCTTTCCTATGAGTATCTTCCTCTGCGCTCTGATGTGAAGAAGATGCTGAGCATCGGTGTTAACAGCTATAAGCTCTGCTCCGTGAATTCCCTCTTCCATCATCCTCTGAATTGTATTCGAGCCCCCGCCACCGCATCCGATGACCTTTATGACCGTCCTGACACTTCTGAGGACTTCCTCTATTTCTCTGTCAGCATCATAAGAATTCTTCTCGCTCTGTTCCATTCTGCTTAATGCATCCCTAATTATCGACTCCATCCAGACCTCCACCCTTCAGAATTTCCATAAGCTCTCCACTCAATCTCACTTCTTTAATCCTTCCTGAATTATTTATAATCTTTCCTCCTGAATGTTTCTCAAGGATGAGACCTCTCCCCTCATCAACTCTGATGGAGTATTTTGAGGAGAGGAGTTCAAGAAAACTCACAAGAACTTTCCGAAGCTCTTCCTGAGAGCACATGAGGATGCTCCCATCCCTCGAATAAGCTCCGCAGTTTTCGGATAGAATCTTCTTTGCTCTCTCCGCATCAACACTCATCACAATGTTGAAGAGCTCCTTCGAGAAGCGATGAAACTCCTGAGAGCTCTCATTGACCCTCTCTGTCAGAACCGGATTCTCAATGACCTCAGCAATCCTTCTGTAAACCTCGCCTCTCGGCTTCATCATGAGATTTCCCTCTGATATCTGGATGTAATTTTCGAGAAGAGCTTCGAGAGTCCTCCTCATCTCAGAATTCATGGACTTTCTGTCCAGATGGCAGAAAACTGTCCTGGAGATTTCAAAGAGCTTCTCAATCCTCTCTTCTGTCATCATCCCCACAAGATGATTCGGAACGATATGGGCAAATGCTGAGGCTCCTCTCAGAAGAATTTTTGTCTGTCTCGGAGCATAATGCCCTCCTCCAAAGGAAACGCAGACAATCGGCGGGTTCTCGATTTTCATCTCAAGAATGCTCATTGCAACACTGTGGGCAACTTCTCTGTTTCTCCACTCGCTCTCGGTGCTCCCGATTTCTACGAAAAGCGAGGGAACATCCGTCTCATAGGGCCCGTGATGCGTGCATTCAAGAGACAGAGCGAAATCATCTGGAATTCTCTTTTTCAGCTCTCTCATCAGAGAGAACTGAAGTTCCGGAGCTGGAACCGATATTCTGAAGTCATCCTCCGCTATCTTTCCGGTGAAATGGGTTGTCACAACTCTGTTTCCGCTCTTAGATGCGTGCCTTGAGAGAATCATCATGCTGTCGAAATCTCCGAATTTTCTTGCCTCAAGCTTCTCAAGATTTGCAATCCTCTCATCAATTTCGAGAAGATGGAAATTCCCGTGAATGAAGAATTCACCCTCTCTTCTCCACTCAGCAATCTTCAGAAGCTGCGACACCATATTCTGAGCGGCAGGATCTTCGGAATGGTAAAGCAGAAGCATATCACTGCAAATATTTTAATCGTTGAAATAATTAACTTTCCTTGATGGAAGAGGGAAAGAGGGAGATAACAGTAATAAGGAACGGGGCACGGGTTCCCTATTCGAGAAGTCTGATTTCCCAGTCCCTGACAAAACTCGGGCTGGAACCCTCAATAGCATATCACATAGCCCAGCAGATTAAGGACGAGCTTCTGAGAGAGGGAATTTTCGAGCTCACAGTTGAGGAGCTTGGAAAGAGAATTTATGAGAAGCTTCTGAAGGTTAGCATAAGAACCGCATCCCAGTACAAATGGTGGGACAGGAGAAAGGAAATTCAGGAACCTATCATCATTCTGATTGGAGGTGCCTCAGGAGTTGGAAGCTCGACAACAGCCTTTCAGGTGGCTCAGAGACTCGGAATAAGAAATGTCATAGGAACAGATATGCTCAGAGAGGTTATGAGAAAGGTTCTCTCAAGAGAACTTCTCCCAACTCTTTACGAATCCTCCTTTCTCGCATGGAAGGCGATGAAAACTTCTGTTTTCACAAACGAGAGGGAGAAAATTATCTCTGGTTTTGAGGACCAGATGAGATTCGTGAGCGTTGCAATTGAGGCGGTGATGGAAAGAGCCATAAGAGAGGGAATAAGCATAATAATAGAGGGAATTCACGTCGTTCCCGGTTTCATAAAAAAGGAATATCTCGAGAAGCCCTATGTTTTCATGTTCACACTCAAAATGGATGATCCCGAGAGGCATAAGGAAAGATTCATTCTGAGGTCTCAGGAGACTTATTTGAAAAGGCCTGCGGATTATTATCTGAGTCACTTCAACGAGATAAGAATAATTCACGACTACATTGTTTCCCAGGCAGAAAAAAATGGGATAGAGGTTGTGGATTCATACAACCTCGATGATGTGGTTGAGAGAATCACAAACAGAGTAATAGGCAGACTTCTCAGCGAAATTTACTGAGAGATGCTCAGAGCTCTTGCCGGATTCTCCACAAGAATTTTTCTGATGTCTTCATCCGTGAAGCCTCTCATTTTCATCCTCGGAACTATATTCTCAAGAATGTGCGAGTATCCATGTCCTCCGTAGCTTTTGAGCCTCATTTTCATGCAGATATCGTGAGAGACGAGAATCTGATTTATGTGACCCCATTCTCTCAACTGAAGCAGCTCTCTGATTCTCTGCTCATCGCTTCTCATGTAAACAGAGGGATTGAACTGATAATATGATGTCTCAAGTCCGAACATGTCATACTGAATGAAGCATCCTGTTTCTGCAAGTTCTCTGAGCCTCTCCTCCGAGAAGATCGTCCTGTCGATGTGACCCATTATGACCTTTGAAAGGTCTGCTCCTGCGTCTCTGAGAAGATCTATTATCTCAAACGGGGCGCTCTCCTCCCTTCCCGGATGTATTGTTATTGCAACTCCGAGCTCATCCTGAACCTCAACTGCTGCACGGAGAGCTCTCTCCTCGACTTCGTGAAGGGGATAACTGCAGCCAATCTCTCCTATGATTCCGGCTCTCACTCCGGTATCTCCAACCCCCTCTGTTATCTCCTTTTTCATGATGTCTCTCATTCTCTGCTCGCTAAGTTTTCTGAGCTCCTCCGGATAGTTCTCGTGCGTGTAGAAGCCAGCTCCCATGTAAAATCCGGCACCCATGACTATGTTCACTCCGCTTAGAATTGAAACTCTCCTGAGGGCAACCGGATCTCTTCCTATCCCCTGAGTTGTTACATCGACCACTGTCCCTCCTCCGCTTGCTCTGAAATCGAGAAGCTCTTTAAGAGCGACCTCCTCCTCATCAAGAACAAGATTGTGGAGATTGCTTCTCGGATAATACCTTATCCATCCGAGGTTTTCAAGCGAGATTTTTTCATAAGCCCTTCTCTTCAGAGTCACCTCTTCGGGGGGAAGAAAAGCGCATCTGAAATCAATGAATACGTGCTCGTGCATCAGGGTTGGTCCAAGCTCTCTCTCATCAATTTCTCCGAGAACAGTAATAATGCTCATTTTAAATCACCACATTTCTCCCTTCAACCTCCTCTTAAAAATAGTTTTCCTGAAGTTCAAAATTTGACACCAAGGTATATTAAGGAGGGAAGTTCAAAAGAATTCTGGAGGAGGATGAATATGAAGAAATTTGAAGGAATAATAGTTCCAATGGTTACGCCATTCGATAAGGATGGGAAACTCGATGAGGAGAAGCTGAGGAAACTTGTTGATTTTCTCATAGACGGCGGAGTCCACGGAGTCTTCCCTCTTGCAAGTCTCGGCGAGTTTTACACAATGACTGAAGAGGAGAAGAGGAGGACAATTGAAATTGTGGTTGATCAGACGAATGGAAGAGTTCCCGTGATACCCGGAGTCGGATATACCGGAACAGAAATTGCAAAGAAGCTCGGAGAGTACGCAAAAGATGTTGGATGCGACGCAATTCTCGCTGTTGCACCCTATTATGCTGTTCAGAATTCGGAGAGCCTCTACCAGTATTATGAGGATCTCTCAAAGGTCGGCCTTCCGCTTTTCGCATACAACATACCCCAGTTCGTGGGATATTCCATCCCTGTTGAAACAGTGCTCAAGCTTGCTCACGAGGGAATCATCTGCGGTCTGAAGGATAGCAGCGGAGATATGATGTATTTCGCGGCAATTGCCGCAGAGGTTCCTGATGATTTCAGTCTGCTGCAGGGACAGGACATCGCACTGCTGCCCTCTCTTGCAGTGGGAGCAGAGGGAGGTATGGTTGGAACTCCGAATGTCGTTCCTGAATACACAGTTGAGATCTACAACTCATTCAAGAAGGGAGATCTTCAGAAAGCTCTTGAATACCAGAAGAAGCTTGCAAAGCTCGTGAAGGTTGTTGGCAGAGGAGTGTTCCCGGCGGGACTGAAATATGCCGGAGAGCTTCTCGGAGCTCCTGTCGGATATCCGAGAAGACCCACAGATCTGAGTGAGGCAGACAAGGAGTTCATAAAATCTGTTCTGAAAGAACTCGGACTGATTAGCTGAAAAAGTTTAAGTTATTTCCCCTTCTTATTTTATTTTTGGTGATTTTATGAGGAAGGCAAAATCCGAGGAAATCAGAAAAATCTGGCGTCAGTTTGATGCTCTGAGAATGGGAATGAACTGGAGTGAGGAGGATCTCGAAAAACCGCATGTTCTTTTGGAGAGCGTTTTCGGTGAGAGTCATCCCGGAAGCTCCCATCTGGACCTTCTCGTAAATGAGGCATACATTGGAGTTTTTGAGGCTGGAGGAAGACCTGCGAAGTTCTTCGCAACAGATTTGTGCGATGGCTGGGCTCAGGGACATGACGGGATGAATTACATCCTCGCCTCAAGAGAGTTTCTCTGCGACATGGTTGAGCTTCATGCTTCAGTCATTCCCTGGGATGGAATGATAGCTGTTTCAAGCTGCGACAAGTCCATTCCCGCTCATCTCATGGCGATTGCAAGGGTGAATATACCTTCAATCCACATTCCGGGAGGAAGCATGGAACCAGGACCGGGACTTTCGAACTCTGGAAGAGCCGGAGAGGTCTCACTGCTTGAGAAAAGAGGAAAGATAGGTTTTGAAGTCGTTCGGGAATACTATCTGACAGGATGCCCGTCATGCGGTGCCTGTCAGTTCATGGGAACAGCATCAACAATGCAGTGCATGTCCGAAGCTCTCGGACTTGCTCTTCCCGGCTCTGCTCTCACGCCTGCAACTTTCTCGGATATCTTCAGGGTTGCAAGAAGAGCGGGCAAAACAATCATGAAGCTCATAGATGAGGACATCAAACCAAGGGATATTCTGACGAAGGAAGCATTTCTGAATGCGATAAAGGTTCATTCTGCAATAGGCGGATCAACAAATGCCCTTCTCCATCTTCCCGCCATAGCTCATGAGGCCGGAGTGAAGATAGATATAGATGTTTTCGACGAGATAAACAGGGAAATTCCCTATCTCGCCAATGTTCAGCCAAGCGGAAAGTATCCATCGAGAATCTTCTGGTTCGCCGGAGGAATTCCGATGGTTCAGTGGCACCTCAGAGAATATCTCGATCTTGATGTGATGACAGTCACAGGAAAGACTCTCGGAGAGAATCTTGAGGAGCTCAAAAAAGAGGGCTTCTTCGAGAGAGTGGAGAAATACCTCTCTTCCTACGGAATTCAAAAAGAGGATGTCATAAGAAGTCCGGAGAGGGCGAAGCAGAAGGGTTCGATAGCAATTCTGAAAGGAAACCTTGCACCGGAAGGAGCGGTCGTCAAGTATTCTGCGGTTCCCGAGAACATGCTGAGATTTGTCGCACCTGCCAGAGTCTTCGAGAGCGAGGAAGACTGTTACAATGCAGTAGTCAGAGGAGAGGTGGAACCGAACACGGCGCTGATAATCAGGAATGAGGGTCCGAGAGGTTCCGGAATGCCGGAGATGTACATGACGACCGAAGCTCTTGCCTCGGATCCGGAGCTCTCAAGCAGTGTTGCCCTTATAACAGACGGTCGATTCTCGGGAGCGACCAGAGGTCCATGCATAGGTCATGTCTCTCCGGAAGCCTTCCTCGGAGGTCCGATTGCACTTGTGGAGAACGACGATATCGTTGAGATTGACATTCCAAACAGAAAGCTCAACATCGTCGGCGTGAGAGGCGAGAGAAAGAGTCCTGAAGAGATAGAGAGAATCTTTGAGGAGAGAAGGAAGAGCTGGAAGAGGCCGGAAAGGAGGTTCAAACCCGGAAAGGCTCTCCTGAAATACATGGAGAGAGCAGCTTCGGTTGCGAGAGGAGCTTATTCTGAAGTTGAGCTCAGAGACTCCTGACCTCCGGAATCCCGGAAGAGCTGAGAAATTCCTCAAGATCCTCTTTTTTTATTTTTCTTCCAGCCGCACCCCTGGAAGAGACCGTGAGAGCGCCCATTGCATTTGCAAGGATTACCGAATCCTCAAGCGATTCTCCACGAAGGAAATGATAGAACGTGAATGCTGCATTCCATGAATCGCCTGCACCGGTTGAATCTATGGCTTTAACTCTGAATGCATCTGCATGCAGCCTTTTCGTTCTGTCCGCCACGAAAGAGCCTCTATCCCCGAGTTTCACACAGACAATCTCTGCTTCATACTCTCTTAGAATTCTCTCCGCAACCTTCTCATAGTTCTCAGTTCCATAGAACTCTCTCAGCTCATCCACCGATATTGATATGATGGTGGAGAGCTTCAGGGCATCCTCATAAATTCTTCTCAGCTCCTCCTCACTATTCCAGACATCCCATCTTATGTTGTAATCGAAGAAAACAGGGATCTCATTCTCTCTTGCCAGCCTCATTGCATGAAGAACTGCATCCCTGAGAGGAGATACAGAAAGAGCCATCCCGGAGGTGTAGAGGATCTGTGAGGAGAGGAGAGTCTCCTCTCTGATGTCTTCCGGTTCAAACATTGTATCTGCAGTTTTCGCCCAGGGTTCTCTGTAGAAAAAGAATGAGCGTTCCCCATTTTCCGAAAGCTTCACAAATGCAATCGAGGTTCTCAGAGGCTTCACCCTGATGCCCCCGGTTTCAACACCTTCCCCCTTCATGAAATCAACAAGCATTCTCCCAAAAGAATCCTCTCCAACCGCCCCGAATCCTGAAACCGGCGATCCGAGTCTTGATAGAATTACTGCATAGTTGAAGGGAGAGCCACCGAGATGAGCCTCAAAGGAAATTCCTTCTGTATAGCTGCCTGCCCTCTTCGGAATCATGTCCACGAGAAGCTCTCCTATTGATGAGACGCTCATGATCGTGCCTCACATGTATTTGACTATTCTTGAAATTATTTTGCTTTCGCCTCTTCTTATTGTTCTCATGATTGCCGATTCTGAAGCTCCTCTCCTTTCTGCAATCTCCTTGAGGCCAATTCTTTTTGGAGTCTCAAAGAAACCCTCTTTATAAGCTTCTTTCAGAACTCTCTTCTGATTCTCAGTAAGTTCTTCCGGAATTTTAAGGACATCTCTTATAAAATCGAGATTGCTGAAAACTTTTGAAACGAGCTCCGGTTCGACGCTTCTCCTCTTCATGAATTCGCAGTTATCTTTTGCGAGAGAATAGAAGTTCTCCCTCCTATTTTTATCTGGAAAGACAACAACCCACTGCTCGTATTCGGGAGTTATTGTTACGGGATAGAGTATGTGTCCCAGTTCCGGAAACTGTCTTCTCAGAACTGTTGAAGTCAAACTGTAGCTCACTCCACACATGTTGCTTGATTTGAAGCTCAAATTTACGTTCTGGATGCCTTCAGTATCTCTGAAAACTTTTATAATGTGGTGCATTGAATCTTCAGCCATTATAATCGAAGTTACAAGTTCCTGAGCGGTTCCTTTGCTGTTTAAGATTCCATAGCTCCCAACCACACTTAAGAAGCATGAACCAAACTCAGATGCCCTTCTTAGAAAATTCATATGCGGACATTCATGATAGAAGCGAATTACATCGACATACATTTCGAGAGTAACTACCTAATGTTCCTATGTAAATTTTTTGGTATTCATTTCCTGAGATTCTTGATATTTGATAATGTTTTTCAATTATCTTCCAATCCCTCGCCACATCGCTTCTTTTCCATTTCTCTCCCTTCAAAATCTCCAAAATCCGAAAATTCCTCCTCAGAGAAAATCGCGTATGAGGATTTCATGACTTCCTCATTCAAAATATCTTTTTAATTCAACGGTGTTATGATTGAATTAAGAGGAGCTGAAATCTCTTTAACTTCTCTTCCCTCAGGAAAACGTTTCTTTCGTGATTTTCTCCAGAATGAAGGAAATGAAAGAGAAAAGAATCTCTTTTCTCGAACTTCACATCTTTATAAATGAGATGCATCATCAGGGATTCGCTGAAAAGGGCATCTCACAGAACTCAGGAGAAAAGATTTTAAGCGGAAAAGAAGAATTATTACTG
>JACIWD010000034.1 GCA_014361165.1 Candidatus Mnemosynella bozhongmuii | reverse complement strand
CAGACCAAACTGGGATTGAAAGGGCACTTATGAAATCTTCATAGCGGACAAGGATGTTGTTGAAATCAGACCAAAATGGGATTGAAAGGAGATTACTCGGGTCTAAATCAATCCGGTATTCAATAATTGAAATCAGAGCAATTTAAAGCTGAAAGCTGATGAAGCGATTGACTTTCAGAGTCATTTCGCATGATATCTGCGATATTTCTCAAAAAGTTTCATCCAGTCTATTTTCAGGATGATTGCCGTTATTCCGAAAGTTAAGAGCATAAAAATTAGGAAGGTCATCTCAAAGCTCATCTGAAGTCTCTCAACGGTCCTGAAGAGAATTTTGCCACCCATGAGAACTGAAGAAGTGAGGAAAATCTTTCCGGCAAGAACGGCAATAAAATAATTCTTTAGGCTGTAGTTTCCGACTCCAAGAGGAAAATAAAGAGCGTCATCTGGCATGGGAGTTGCAGCGAAGAAGAAAATTGCGAAAATCCCCCATTTATCCAGAAGTCTTGCAAAAAATTCCAGATTTCTTCTCTTATCTTCAGAAAGAGCCAGACGGAAAGTCTTGCCTGTGAAATAAATTATCACCTTTCCTGTTGCTGCCCCGAGAGCAGAGAGAATTGAAACTGAGAGAAGCTGAAAGGAATTGAGAGCAGGAGAGATCACAATCAGGAAATTCAGATACGGGATTCCAACGAAAGGAATTGAATTTGCAACAAGAGAGATCAGAAAAACTCCCAGAATTCCAAGGGCTGAAAGATTCTGGAGCAGTGTTTGAAACGACTGCATGAATGCATGGTTTCTCCTGAAGGTATTAAACCCTTTCAGAAATAAACCAGCTGTTTCTCACCGCATCCTTCGAAAACAGCCGCTTTATCTTCGCTGAGATAATCAGAGAATGCATCTCGAAATTCCAGCACTGTAAAGACATTCACTGCAGGATGGTTTGTTTGCGTAACAGTCCCTCGATTCTTCAACATACCAGCAGAAACTCGCATATGGACAGTTTCCGCACCACGGAGTCAGTTCATTCAGGAGCTTCTTTCTCTTCTGAAATTCATCTTCCACAATTTTCGAATCGAGAAAGTATGAGGTCACTCTCTTCTCATGATTGTTCAGATATTCGGAATGCGTGTATGCAAGCTCCATGCACGGAGCAATTCTTCCGTCTGCGCGGACGAAAATTCCATCTGAATAGGGACACTCTCTCCCTCTTTCCTCTCCAAAGACCTTCGGGACTTTCAGCTGAATGCCGTATTCTTCTGAGATCTCCCTGCACCTTTCAAGAATTCTCTCGGCTCTCTCCGCAAGCTTTATTCTCCCCTCCTCAAGGAGAATTCTGTGAAGATTGATCGAATATCCTTCCTCTCTCACTCTCTCCCAGATTCTGTTGTAAAGCTCAACCGCATCTCTTTTTCCGAGAGCAATGTCGAGAAGAAATCTCTCTTTTTTCGGATACTCCCCTATCATCTCCCGGTATATTTCGAGAGGTTTTTTGCTGAGCTCAACGAAGGCGACACTCCCATACATCTCTCTGCTGTATGGAACAAGATTTGAGAAGCTGACATCCACACCAAGCTCCCCTGCCCATTTAACGAAGCTTTCGAGCTCATCAAGATTTTCTCTCATAATAACAGCTTCAAGCTCAACCTCTGTCTCCTTCATAGCCCTTTTTATGTTCTCCGAGATTCTTTCAAATTCTGCATTTCTTCTGACGCTCTTCAGAAATTCTGGATCTGCAGAATCGAGCGAAATTCCGAGGAAATCAACATGTTTCAGAACCTTCTGAACATCAAGGCTTCCGTTTGTAACGAGAAGAACTTCAGAAAATTTGGAAGCAAGCTTCACCATCTCTTCAATTTCTTCGTGAACAAGTGGCTCTCCGAATCCATAGAGAGCGCATCTCTCACTCTGAAATTCCTCAAGAACATTCCTGAAGGTCTGCATATCCATGTCTCTCGGACTGTCATCCCAGAACTGTCTCAGACAGTAACTGCAGTTGAAGTTGCATCTTGATGTTACCTCTATCTGAAGGACCTCAAGATTCACGAAAGCACCTCTTTAAAAAGAGAGGAAAAGGAGTGAAATAAATTTTTTGGAAAGTTACTTCGGAACCGGTCTCTCTGGAGGTCCATTGTAGATTATCTGATCGAGCGGAAGAACTCTGAATGGTCTCTCCTTTGTCATCTCCTCGTAAACATGAGCGACCAAACCCGCGGATCTCGCCATTACATAGAATCCCTTTCCGAGCCTCCAGTCGAGCCCGAGCTCTGACATCAGCGCGGCGATTCCTCCGTCAACATTCAGCGGAAGATGTCTTCCGAACTCCTTCTCCAGAGCTCTCTCAATGGCCTTCGCAAACTCGCAGTGTTCTCCATAGATTCCGAGCTCTTTCGCAAGATTCATCATTGCTGTAACCCTCGGATCTTTGGTGTGATAGGGGTGACCGAATCCCTGAATTCTCTCCTTTCTCTCTCTGTGCTCCTTAACTATGATTTCAGCCATCTCATCAAAGCTCTTGCCCTCTTCTTTTGCCCTCTTCACACCTTCCTGAAGAACCTTGGCGCACTTGTCAATCGCTCCTCCATGATAATCGCCAAGAGAGGTTATTCCGGCTGCAACAGCTGCCTGAAGCGGAACTCCGCTTGAGGCAACGAGTCTTGCAGCCTGGGTGGAGGGAGCGGCCAGAGAGTGATCGCATCCCGCAACGAGCATTGCATCCATTATCTTCTGCTGAGCCTCAGTTGGATATTCTCCGGTGAGCAGAAGATATGCAACTCCTCCAAATGTCAGCCTTCCTATCAGATCTCCGAGATTGTAGCCCCTTATCAAAATCTTGTTCGGCTCAACTTTCGAGATCTCTGTTTTCCACTCCACCTTCAATCCTCCTTCAGCCTCTCGGCTATGAAAACGGTTATGTCCTTAACCTTAACATTCGAGTTCTTCTGCTTCGCTCCATCACTCAGATTGAGAACGCAGAAGGGGCACGGAGTAACTATGAGCTCGGCGTTAACTTCCTCTGCATCCGCAATTCTTCTCTTCGCAAGCGAGATTGCGGTCTCGGGGTAGGCAGATCTGACTCCTCCTCCCGCACCACAGCATCTTGAGTTCTCCCTGTTTCTCTTCATCTCCACAAACTCCACTCCGGGAATTGCCCTCAGAATTCTTCTTGCAGGCTCATAGGTTCCGAGAGATCTTCCCAGGTGGCACGGATCATGATAGGTAACCCGTATCTTCTCTCCGTTCTCCTTGAACTTCAGTCTCCCCTGCTGAATGAGCTCGTCCACAACCTCTGTTATGTTCTTCACCTCATACGGAAGCTCCCCGAAGAGATGCTCGTAGGTTTCTTTGAATGTCTTCGTGCATCCGGCGCATGCCGTGATGATTTTCTTTATTCCGAGCTCTTTGAACATCTCGAGATTTTTCTTGGCGAGTTCAACTCCTTCGTCAAAAAATCCAGAGTTGAAAAGAACTGAGCCGCAGCAGAGCTCCTTCTCGCCAAGAACATCGAACTCAATTCCACCTGCTCTCAGAATCTTCACACTTGCTCTTGCAGTATCCTGCTGCCTGTATGCTGCAGTACATCCGGGGAAATATATTGTTTCCATAATACTCAAACCTCCTTCATCCAATCAGCTCTTTTCTTGGGATCCTCTCCGTAAGGATTCCCGTATTTTTGAACTCTCTCCACAAGCTTCTTGTGAACCTCGATATAGTATCCCTGCTTCGCAAGATCATGCTTCAGAGCCCTGATGATGTCTGTTGTCGGAAGTCCGGCCGGACATTTCAGAAGGCAGTAGTCGCACATGTTACATGTGAACACTGCTCTGAGCATGTATTCAGAGGGTCTGAGCTTTCCTTCAATGATTCCTCTCGCAGTCTGAATTCTTCCTCTTGCAGAATGAGAGACCCATCCGAACTCTTCCCAGCTCGGACATTTTGCCTGACAGTAACTGCACCTTATGCATTTGAAGGTGTCATCCGCATACTTCTCGCTCAGCATCTCGAACTTCTTGATTTCCTCCTCACTTAAACCCTTAAATTCCCCAACTCCGCTCATTCATCACACCTCTACAACTCCCCACGGCTTTCCTTTATCAGGATTCATTATGTTATTCGGATCGAAGAGCTTCTTTATGCCCTTCATCAGTTCAACAACCACCTCTCCATATTCATCAACGAGATATTTCGCTCTCACGAGTCCTATGCCATGCTCTCCGGTGACTGTTCCGCCCATCGGAAGAGCAATCTCCCTGTACATTATGTCCAGAGCCTTGAAGAAGGCTTCTCTCTGCTCTGGATCTCTCTCATCGAACTGGAAGGTTGGATGAAGATTTCCATCTCCTGCGTGACCGAAGATTCCGAGGCTCACAAGATTGTTCACTCTCTCGGGAATCTTCTGAATCTTCACAAGTGCATCAGGAATCCTTGGAACCGGGACAGAGACATCCTCCATGCATGTTGTCGCGGGAGATGTTCTCACGAGAGCCGGATAGGCTGCCTTCCTTGCTGCCCATGCTTTATTCCTCTCCTCCTCGGTTTCTGCCATCATCCAGTCAACTGGTCCGGCTCTCTTGGCTGCCTCAAAGCATATTTCAATCTCTCTCTGAACCTGCTCCTCAACAAGTCCATCAGTCTGAACTATGAGCATGGCTTCAGCGTCGGGAAGCTCCATCCCTGTGTAATCCGCAACGGTCTTCATTGTTGGGCCATCAAGAAACTCCATTGCTCCGGGAACGACTCCGGAGGATCTCACATTCACGATTGCCTCTCCAGCCTTTCTGAGGTCATCGAAGTAGAAGAGAACGGTTCTGTAATACTTCGGCTTTGGAGCAACTCTCATTCCAATCTTTGTTATGACTCCGAGAGTTCCTTCAGAAGCACAGAAGAGCTTCGTGAGATCATAATCCGAGACGCTCTTCAAAGTGTTGCTTCCGGTTCTTATAACCTTTCCGCCGGGAAGAACAACTTCAAGCCACTGGATCCAGTCTTTTGTCTTCCCGTATTTCATCGCAAGATTTCCAGCCGAGTTATGACCGACCATTCCTCCGATTGTTGCGGCACTGCTCGAACTCGGATCAGGCGGGAAGAAATATCCGTAAGGAGCGAGAAACTCATTCAGATCATCACAGATGACTCCGGGTTCAACGGTGACCATGAGATTCTCCCTGTCAAATTCTATTATTCTGTTCATTTTGTACATTGCAAGAACTATTCCTCCGAGCCTCGGCACAGTTGCTCCAGAGGCACTTGTTCCGGAACCTCTTGGATAGACAGGAATTCTGTGTTCATTGGCAAGTTTGAGAATCTCCGAGACCTCTTCAGTGCTTTCAGGTCTCACTATAACATCTGCGAATCCCTGAAAAGGTGCCGAATCTCTGGAATGAGCGTAGATCTCAACAGGATCAGTTGAGACGTCGTCTTCGCCAACAATATTTATCAGTTCCTCTATTATTTTCTCATCCATTGAAATCATCCCTTCCTGATTTTCTTCATGATTCCTTGAAGACCTTCGATTTAAATATCTTTCTTCTTCTCCTCGAAACAACTCCTCTTTTCCGTTTTTCGCACCTCTCCTCTCTGAATAATCAATGATAAATACTTACAATTCTGGAATCACTGCCTCATTTCCATATGGCTTTCCTTTCATCGGATTCATTATGTTGTTCGGATCGAAGATTTTCTTTATGCCCCTCATCAGTTCGATGACATCCTTTCCATGCTGCTTTTCCACGTATCTGCTTCTTGCAATTCCAACTCCATGTTCTCCGGTTATGGAGCCGCCTTTCGGAAGAACGATCTCCTCGTAGAGTATCTTTGTCGCCCTGAAGAAGGCTTCTCTCTGCTCTGGATCTCTCTCATCAAACAGGAAGGTTGGGTGAAGATTTCCATCTCCAGCATGCCCGTAAGTTCCGATGCTCACGAGATTGTTCACTCTCCCGGGAATCTTCTGAATCTCCACAAGTGCATCAGGAATCCTTGGAACCGGGACGCACATATCCTCTATGATTGTTGATACCGCTTTTCTCGCCAGAGCGGGGAAGCATGCCTTTCTGATCTCCCACGCCCTGTTCCTCTCCTCCTCGGTTTCTGCCATCATCCAGTCAACTGGTCCGGCTCTCTTGGCTGCCTCAAAGCATATTTCAATCTCTCTCTGAACCTGCTCCTCAACAAGTCCATCAGTCTGAACTATGAGCATGGCCTCAGCGTCGGGAAGCTCCACTCCCTTGTATTCCGCTGCAGTTTTCATCGAGATTTCATCTATTATCTCAAGAGCAGCGGGAACGACTCCGGAGGATCTCACATTCACGATTGCCTCTCCAGCCTTTCTTAGATCATCGAAGTAGAAGAGAACGGTTCTGTAATACTTCGGCTTTGGAGCAACTCTCATTCCAATCTTTGTTATGACTCCGAGAGTTCCTTCAGAAGCACAGAAGAGCTTCGTGAGATCGTAATCCGAGACGCTCTTCAAAGTGTTGCTTCCGGTTCTTATAACCTTTCCGCCGGGAAGAACAACTTCAAGCCACTGGATCCAGTCTTTCGTTGTCCCATACTTCAGAGCGAGCATCCCGCCTGCGTTGTGACCGATCATACCTCCGATTGTTGCTGCATTGCTAGAACCGGGATCAGGCGGGAAGAAATATCCGTAAGGAGCGAGAAATTCATTCAGATCATCACAGATGACTCCAGGTTCAACGGTGACCATGAGATTCTCCCTGTCAAATTCTATTATTCTGTTCATTTTGTACATTGCAAGAACTATTCCTCCGAGAACCGGAACTGGACCTCCACAGATGCTTGTTCCGGAGCCTCTTGGATAGACAGGAATTCTGTGTTCATTGGCAAGTTTGAGAATCTCCGAGACCTCTTCAGTGCTCTCGGGTCTCACTATAACATCTGCGAATCCCTGAAACAAAGCCGAATCACGAGAGTGAACATAAATCTCAACAGGATCGGTTGAAACATCCTCTTCGCCAACAATTCTGCGAAGCTCTTCCACAATCTCTTCTTTCATGAATGGTGAGAGGACTCTCTCCCGTTAAAAATTTTGTGATTCTTTTTTAAGTATTTTTTTGCTGAGAAAATAGAAGAAATGGGAAAAATTGTGAGAAATTTGAGCTCACTTCATCTTCTTCAGAAGAAGTTCGAAATCTTTCATGTGTGCCTTCTCGGTTGCGGCAAGATACTCAAACAGATCGACTGCTTCCTGATTTCCTTCATCCCTTGCCTGAAGAGCAGCATTTGGATAGTAATCTGTGCTCTCATTTCTTTCTCCTGAGATCGCCTTCCCGAGATTCTTTCTTGTATCCTCAACTTCTCCCAGCATTTCCAGAATCTTCTTTGCATGCCAGAGCTCCTGCATCATGATCGTTCTGAAAGCCTCTGCCGCCTCTGCATTGCCTTCCTCTTCAGCCTTAATTGCAAATGCAAAATATCTTACGGCTGCCATTGCCTCTCCTTCAAGAGCTCTCCTCAAATATTCCTCGACAGAACCAAGCTTCATTTCCACCACCTTAATTAAATTTCCATTCCTTTGAATAAAAAGTTATTCCACAAAAACGTTGTGGTTCGAAAAACGCATTAAGTTTCAGGAACTCCAGAAAAGGAGGATCAGAAAGATCAGCGGGATGGACATGAAGGTGTTTATTACAGTTATTGCGGATGACAGCTCCGTGTCAAGAGAATATCTCGATGCAAGAATTGTGTTGAGAACAGCAGGAGGCATCAGAGCAAAGAGGAACAGAATTCTCGAATTCAGCTCTGAGAGATTCATGATTTCTGAGATGAGAACTGCAGTGAGAGGTGAGATGAGAAATTTGAAGAATCCGTTGAGGAGCGATGGGAAGAGATAACTTCTGAAACTTGAGAGCCTTATGAAAATTCCTATTGCTATCATCGAAAGCGGAACGGTTGCCTCTCCGAGGATTCTCATGAGATCAGCGAGAACCTCCGGGATGGGAATGCTGAGAAGTGCGAGGAAGAGACCGAGAAATGTTGAGACCGTTGGAGGATTCGTGATGAGCTCCTTCAGCGCGTATTTCGTTGAGAATCTTTCGGAGCTGGAGAGAGCGCAGATGTAAACTCCGAGCGTCCAGAAAACAAATGCAAATCCGAGATTTGCAAACAGAATTCTCTGAACGCCCTCGTATCCATATATTGCGAAAACTATGGGAACTCCCATGAATCCGCCATTCCCGAATGTGCTGTTCAGCATGAAAACCGGTATTGCATCTTTTCTCCTTTTGAATGAGAACTTTGAGAAAATGGCAGAGATTGCAAGCGTCAGGAGCAGAACAGCCATTCCTGCAAGCAGAATTACTGCCATTTCGCGGAGATCCTCTCTGTGAATCTCTCTCATGCTGAGGATGATCATGGAGGGCAGGAAAATCAGAAGAACTATTCTGCTCAGAAGAGCTCCATCCTCATCCCTGAAGATTCCGAGAGATCTCCCGACCATACCAAAAAGAATTGAGAGAACCATTGTCAGCATCTCATGAATCATGAGAATCCCTCAGAAATTCACCCGGAACCCAAGAATCTCTTTTCTTCCTCTGAAAATTTCTCTTGCAATTTCAGCACATCCTTCGGCGGAGGACCACTTTCCAAGCGAAATGACCTCGGAGTTCAGGAGGCTTTCCACCCTCTCCATAAACTCTCTGTTCTCGGAGAGCTCTCCGGCGATGCAGATTCTGTAATCCTGAATTTCTGATTCCCTCATCAAAACCTTCATGCTCTCAATTTCCATCGCGCAGAAAAGAGCGAGAGCTTCAATAGCTCTCCTGCCCGAAAATATTTTTCTCACGCCTCCCTCTGAGAATGCTTCTGTTGCCGAGATCTCATGAGAATCGATTCTTCTTATTGCCTCAAGATCTATCGGACCCTGAAGAAGTCCCGGAGAGAAAATGCATGCATCAAGTGCACCCCGGATTCTACCCTCTATCACCGCAAGGGTTACGGTATTTGAGCTGCAGTCCGAGATTATAAGATTCCTGCCATACTTCAGAGCATAATGCGCAACTCCAACCTTGTCCGGAGAGGCTCCATGAGAGAAGACTCCGAACCTCCAGTCCTGATAGTTTCCTCTGTGAATTCCCGGTATGAGAACACATGGAAACTCTTTCATGGCTTCAAAGAACTTTGTTCCACCACCCTTAAATTCTCCCGCACCCTTAAGATCTTTTACCGGGTGTGAGACCTTTCTTATATACACGAA
>JACIWD010000033.1 GCA_014361165.1 Candidatus Mnemosynella bozhongmuii | reverse complement strand
TCTGCCTCACCTCAAAATTTGATAATACTTCGTTGCTATTAAAACTTTTCTGGTTCGATTTTCGTATATCAGTCAGAGAACCGAAACACTCTCAGATAATTTTTTAATCGAGTGCAACACAAGTGTTTAATGAGGGGTTCTTGCTTCCAGACACCTCGCTTTTTACGGAGGCTCAATATGAGGGAAGACCTCGTGAAGGCTGCGATCGAACTGGCGAGAAGGACAAATGCATCACTTATCTTAGACCTCACTCCAGAAAGGATTCTCGAGGATGTGGAGATAGACATCCCTGTGATTTTCTGCGACTCTCACGAGATCTCCGAGGATAGGAACACAGGGGTTGAGTTCTTCTTCAACAGAACAGTTAGGAGTCTGAAGAGTTTCAGAGATTTGATTTACAGAAAGATCCTCAGAGGAGAGCTCGAAGAAGAGGGAATAGTGATTGCGGTTCATGGCGATGAGAACATGGGATTCATATTGAGTTACGATCTTTCGAAAAGTGCAACTTTCGAGGACTTCAGGGACACCCTTTCAAGAGTGGATCCTTTTGTTCTGCACTCAGCTATAACTCTGGCAATGGAAATTGGAAGGGAGGGCAGGGAAGGACAGCAGATAGGAACAGCCTTCATAATCGGAGATGAGATGGAGGTTCTTAAGAGGTCTCACCAGCTCATTCTGAATCCCTTTGAGGGTCATCCTCCTGAAGTGAGGGACATAAAAAACAGGGAGAACTGGGAGGCCATAAAGGAGTTTGCACAGCTTGATGGAGTCTTCATCATTTCTTCTGATGGCATAGTTATCTCTGCGGGAAGGTATCTCGATGTTGATGCAAGGGGCGTCAGAGTCAGGGCAGGTCTTGGAGGAAGACACATAGCAGCTGCCGCGATAACGCGAGAGACCGAAGCAATTGCGGTAACTGTTTCCAAGAGCGGGGGGATAGTGAGGGTTTACAAAGATGGCGAGGAGATAATGGAGATAGATCCAAATCTATTTCCATAAAATTTCCTCGTCAATCTCCTCAATTCTGCTAACTCCCGTAAGTTTCATTGCTCTTTTGAGCTCTCTTTCAAATATTCTGAGAACTTCCACGACTCCTTCTTTCCCTCTTACAGTTGCTCCCCAGAGGATGGGCCTTCCAATCAGCACAGCTCTGGCTCCGAGAGCTAAAGCTTTGAGAACATCCACACCAGACCGAAATCCACCGTCAACCATCTTCAAAGGATGGTCCAGTCTCGGAAGAGCCTCTATCGAAGCCGGAATTGAATCAAGAATTGTTCCTCCGTGATTCGAAACCACTATTGCATCCGCACCGAGTTCAACTGCAATTTTCAGGTCCTCCTCAGACAGAATGCCTTTGAGAATGAACGGAGAAACCGCCTCCTCAATCATATTTCCAATCATCTCGGCTTTCAGAGGAGAGAATTCTGTTTCAAAGAGTACCGTTGAACCCTCGCAGATTCCACAGACAGAGTCTATGTCCATCCCGATGGCAAGGGTTTCTATCGAGTTCGCAGCATTGAAGAGCTCTCTCATCTTATTCTCATCTCTCATCGGTTTTATGAACCATATCAGGTTGGAGTAGCTCTCAGAAAGCTCTCTGACATAGGAAATGTCCATGGGATATCCGAGAGTGAAGGGAACATTCATCTCATCGCATGCCTCTGCTATTTGCTCGAAGATGTCTCTTCTTATGCTCTGAACTCTCATCCCGAAGGGTGCCGGAAAAACGGGAATTGAAAATTTTCTTCCGAAAATCTCGACAGAGGTGTCAGCAGATTCTCTGGCTGATAGAAATCTTGGCTTTAATGTGAGCTCTCTTAAAGCAATCCTGTTCTTTCTGTAAGTCAGACCAAAACCAGCTCCTCCATGAATATCACACCAGGATTTCGCCATGGATGGGATTTTCTCCTTTAAAATTCTGTATGCTTCTCTTCTGAACTCCTCCAGAGAGGTCATGAAGAGAGATGGAAGGGAAAAGTTGAAAAAACTTGCGGCGCAATGCTTTTATCTGGGCTGAACAACCTCTTTAAAGCTGAGGAGGGAGGTAGAGGATTTGAAACTTCCGCTCGGAAGACCGATACTCGTGACAAGCGGGTTGCCATATGCCAACGGATATGCGCATGTTGGGCATCTCAGAACCTATGTTCCTGCAGACTTCTTCGTCAGATATCTCAGGAAGCTTGGAGAAGAGGTCGTTTATGTCTGCGGTTCTGATGTTCACGGAACTCCGATAGTCATAAGAGCAGAAGAGGAGGGAGTCTCTCCCAGAGAAGTTGTGGAGAAATATCACAGACACTTCCAGGAGATTTTCAGGATGATGAACATTGAATTCGATAATTACGGAAGGACTGACAGCGAGTTCAATGTCAGGAGAACTCAGGAGATCATAAGAAAGCTGATGGAAAATGGCTATGTTTATCCAAAAGAGATCGAGCTTGCTTACTGTCCTGTCTGCGAGAGATTCCTTCCAGACAGATATGTTGAGGGGGAGTGTCCTTACTGTGGAGCGATTGCAAGAGGAGATGAATGCGATCAGGGATGCGGAAAGCATCTTGAACCCGGAGAGATTCTCAATCCAAGATGTAAAATATGTGGAAGCAAGGCAGAATACAGAAAACAGGAGCATTATTTCTTGAGGCTCACCGCATTTGAATCATTCCTCAGAGAATACCTCAAAAAGCTCGACGGAACCGAGAATGCCATAAATTATGCGAGGGAATGGGTTGAGAGCGGTCTGAAGGACTGGTGCATAACAAGAAATCTTGAGTGGGGAATAAAGTTCCCTGGAAGAGATGACCTTGTTGTCTATGTCTGGGTTGATGCACCCATTGGATACATCTCCTCAACAGAGGAATGGAGCGTGAAAAATAACGACAGCTGGGAGAAATTCTGGTTGGATGAGAGGGGATTCATAATTCATTTCATAGGAAATGACATAGTTTATCATCACTGCATCCTCTGGCCATCAATGCTGAAGGGTTCCGGCTACAACCTTCCCTCCGCTGTTGTTGCATCCGGGATGGTGAAGATAGAGGACAAAACCTTCTCGAAGTCAAGAGGATATGTTGTCTGGGTGAAGGATGATTATCTTGACAGGGGATTCCACCCGGACTTTCTGAGGTATTATCTTCTCACCTATACATCTCACACGAAAGAGCTGAACTTCTCGTGGAGGGTCTTCCAGCAGAAAATCAATTCTGAGCTTGTTGGTGCTCTCGGAAATCTGATATATCGGGTTCTTCTCTTTGCAAAGAGGAACTTCGACGGAGAGAAATTTGGAGAAGCATCGGAAGAGATCATCAGAAGGATAGAGGAGACAAAAAATTCTGTTCTGAGAAGTCTGGAGCTCTTTGAGTTCAAGAGAGCCATAGATGAGGTGATGGCACTTGTTGACTTCGGAAATACATATTTCCAGAAAAATGAACCATGGAAGGTCATAAAGGAGGATAGAGAGCTTTGCAGAAGAATCATCGCAGATTCACTGCAGATAATTAAAGCGGTTTGCATTCTCATGCATCCCGTGATGCCCGAACTCATGAAGGAGGTCTGGAAACAGCTCGGCGAGGAATCCGATCTCGACAGGGTTCTTCTTGATGAAATCACGAAGCCTCCAGAAGGTAAAATTGGGGATGTGAAGCCTGTTTTCAGAAAAATAGAGGATGATGAGATCAGAGAGGTGGAGGAAATTCTCGCGAGGAGGATAAGAATGAGTGAGGAAAGAGGGGATTCGAATATGATAACAATTGAGGAGTTCAAGAAGATGGACATAAGGGTTGGAACAGTTGTTAAGGCTGAGAGAATAGAGGGCTCAAACAAGCTTCTGAAACTTATGGTGGATATAGGAGAGGAGAGACCCAGACAGATAGTTGCGGGGATAGCGAAAACCCATAAACCCGAGGAGCTTGTTGGAAAGCAGGTCGTCGTTCTTGCAAATCTCAAGCCAGCGAAACTGATGGGAGTAACTTCCGAGGGAATGATTCTTGCAGCAGGAGAGGTGCCGGTTCTCCTTACTGTTGAAAAAGAAGTGGAAAATGGGGCAAAGGTCTCATGAGTCGATGATTCCCTTTGTGCTCGGTGAAATCTCCCTTCTTCTCTCTATTTGAGTCGCCATGTCAAGGGCAACTCCGAATGCTTTGAAAAGAGCCTCTGCCTTGTGATGATCATTGGAACCACTTGCGGATGCGTGAATTGTGAGATTTGAGGAATAGGAGAATGATCTGAAGAAGTGCTCTATCATCTGTGTGCTCATGGAACCGATTTTTGAGGAGAAAAAGGAGGCGCTGAAGGATAGATACGGTCTTCCCGAGATGTCAACGGCGAGAGTTGCAAGAGATTCATCCATGGGTATAATTGCAAATCCAAATCTTCTGACTGGAGCTGAATCTTTGAGAGCCTCTCTGAAAGCCTTTCCAAGAGAGATTGCAACGTCCTCAACAGTGTGGTGGTCATCCACATCGAGATCTCCTGAAGCTCTGATTGAGAGATCAAAAAGACCGTGGAAGGAGAAAGAAGTGAGGAGATGATCGAAAAACGGAATTCCTGTCTCTATCGAGGACTTCCCGGTTCCATCAAGCTCGATTTCAACCTCAATTCTTGTTTCTTTCGTCTCCCTTACAAATCTGCCCCTTCTCATTTGACCACCTCAATTGCCTCTTTCAGCGATATCTTTCCTTTATAAAGAGCACTTCCAATCACAACCCCGGAAGCTCCCGCCTCCTTCACTCTTATGATATCCTCAATACTGCTGACCCCGCCGGAATAAAAAACAGGGAGCTCCGTAAGCTTGAGGATCATCTCAAGAGCTTCAGTGTCAACCCCGGAGAGTCTTCCCTCAACATCAACACTTGTAAAGAGAATGCTCCCTGCACCCCTTCTTTCAGCCTCTCTCAGAACTTCTTCTGGAGAGACCTCAACGCTCTCCCTCCATCCTTTTATTGTGATCTTCCTGTTCCTCAGCTCAACCGCAACCATCACTCTTTCGGAGGAATACGTGGAGGATATTCTTTCTATGATCTCTGGCTGAAGGACTGCAGATGTTCCGAGAATCACTCTGTAAACCCCGGCTTCGAGAAATTCTCTTGCATCTTCAAAACTTCTTATTCCACCACCGAGCTGAACCGGAATTCCAACTTCTTTAAGAATTCTAAAAACGATTTCCTGATTTCCTCCTCTCCCGAGAGCTCTGTCAAGATCCACAACGTGAAGCATTCTTGCTCCTTCTCTTTCCCACTTTTTCGCAATCTCAAGAGGATTGTTCGAGGAGAAAATCATCTTTGAGGGATCTCCTCCAACAAGCTGGACGCATTTCCCATCTTTCAGGTCCAGAGCCGGAATGACGAGAAATTTCATGGTATCATCCGCTCAATCGGGACAACAAGTATGTCTTTTCCTCCAATCTTCTTTAATTTTCCTATAACTCTGTAAATTTCATCCTGATGGATGACGGCATGAACCGCAAGCATTGGTCTTTCTGCCTCAACCCTCATGACTGTGGGTCCGCTTGCACCGGGCAAAATCTTCTTCACCTCTTCAAGAGACTCCTCGGGAACATTCACCATGAGGTATCTCATCCCTTCTGCTCTCTGAACACCCTCTATTGACATCAGGATTCTCGATACTATCTCTCCCTTCTCCTTCACGCTTCTCTCATTCCCTATGAGCACTGCAGTGGTCTTCATGATTCTCTCAACAGTTCTGAGCTTGTGGATTTTCATTGTTGTTCCCGAGCTCGAGAGGTCTGCTATCGCATCCGCAATTCCTATGTATGGCGTCATCTCGCACGCTCCAGACACTTCAACTATCTCAACCGGAATGCCTCTTTCTTCGAAGAACTTTCTGACAATATTGGGAAATTCGGTTGCTATTTTCTTTCCTCTCAAATCCTCAATTCCTCTTATCTCCGAGTTCTCGGGAACAGCAACAAACATTTCAGCATGACCGAAATTAAGTTCGAGAAGGATCTCGACTCTCGCTCCGCTCTCTCTGACCATGTCAAGCCCGGTTATTCCGAGATCTGAGGCACCTTCCTGAACGTATTCCGGGATGTCTCTGGCTCTCGCAAAGAGCACCTCAACTTCGGGATCTTTCGTCTTTGTTATCAGAGAACCTCCTCCGTCTCTGAGCTCTATTCCTGACCTCTCCAGAAGATTCAGAGCTGGTTTGTGAATTCTTCCCTTGCTTGGAACTGCAATTCTCAGCATGTGAGAGAGTCTTTTCGGTGTTCTTCAAATATTTTTCCATTATAACTGTGAAGAATAGAGAAAGAAGGAAAATATTAAAATAAGAGAGGCAAATTATTGAGAGGATTGATATGGTGAGGAAGAATATAGATGTTGAGGAAATTCAGCAGACTCCTGTTGAGCTGAGGGATGTGGAACTTGTTGAGAGGAAGGGAATCGGTCATCCAGACAGTGTTGCGGATGGAATAGCCGAAGAGGTAAGCAGACATCTCTGCAAGGAGTATCTGAAGAGATACGGTTGCATACTTCATCACAACACGGATGAGACCCAGATAGTTGCCGGGCGCTCTGCTCCGAGATTTGGCGGAGGTGAGGTCATCTCTCCTGTTTACATACTCATAACCGGAAGAGCAACAAAATTTGTTGGGGATGACTTTGTTCCCACAGATGTGATAGCAATTAAAGCTGCGAAGGAATATCTCAGGAGAAACATATTGAATCTGGATGTTGAGGAGCATGTTGTCATAGAGTCAAGACTTGGTGAGGGCTCTTTTGACCTAAAGAATATTTTCGGGAGAAAGAAGGAAATACCTCTTTCAAATGATACCTCTTTCGGAGTGGGCTTTGCTCCTCTTTCTGAAACCGAGAGAATTGTGCTGAATGTTGAGAGAAAACTGATGGAGCACAGATTTAAGGAGAAGGCAATAGGAGAAGATGTGAAAGTGATGGGGCTGAGGGTGAAGGATAAAATATCCCTCACGATAGCCGGTGCAATTGTCTCGAAATATGTTAGCGATCTTGAAGAATACAAGGCGGTTAAGGAAGAGATCAAAAATTTCGTCACCGATGTCGCCTCCGAGTTCACGGAGAAGAAGGTTGAGGTTGAGGTTAACACTGGAGATGACTACTCTATTCCCTCAGTCTATCTCACAGTTACAGGGACTTCGATGGAGATGGGTGATGACGGTTCTGTTGGAAGAGGAAACAGATGCAACGGTCTGATAACTCCGGGAAGACCGATGAGCATGGAGGCAACAAGCGGAAAGAACCCCGTGAATCACATAGGGAAGATATACAATCTTCTCGCAAATCAGATTGCAAATGACATAGTTGAGGCGATTGATGGAATTGAAGAGGTTTATGTCAGAATTCTTTCCGAGATAGGAAAGCCGATAAATGAGCCAAAAATTGCGAGCGCTCAGGTGATAATGAAGAAGGGATATGAGTTTGAGAATGTGAAAAAGAAGATTGAAGCAGTGATTGAGGAGTGGCTTGATGAAATTGAGAAGATAACCGAAATGGTTATTGAAGGAAAGCTGAGGACCTTTTAACCCATTCTGCTCTTTTTATATTCCTCAATTATTTCCAGGATTTTTCTCTCCTTTCTCTTTTCTTCCTCCTCCTTCCACTTCTCAAAAGCTCTCTCAAATTCCTCTCTGTTCATGAGCCCGAAGTCTCCGAAAACATGAACTCTGAGACCCTTCAGCACCGGAATTTTCCTCTCCTCAAAAACCTCTCTTGCCTGATGGGATATTTCTCCCTCAACTATCACTGCATGGATGCCTGAATCCGCAAGCATGGCAGCTGAGTTTCTGCCTCCCCCGCCGGAACTCTGAATGTATATTATTTCACCACCTCTTATGCCGTAACTCCTCTCAATTCGCTGAATTTCCTCTTTTGTAAAACTTGAAATAACTTTCACGGGAATGAAGCTGTCCGAGAACTTCAGCGATATTATCTTTTTCAGCTCTTCTATCTCACTTTCCCTCTCTTCAAGAGCTTTTCTGAGCCCTCTTATCTCATTCCTCAATCTCGATATTTCTCTCTCCTTCAAAATGATCTCCTTCTCTGTTTTAACCCTTCTGTATTCCTCCTCCCTGACTCTCTGGAGCTCATCTTCGAGCCTCCTTATTGTCTCATCTCTTTCCTCAAGCATTCTTTCAAGAAGCTGAATTCTCTCCTCCATCTTTCTGTATTTCGAGAGAAGGGAGTGATAACTCCTTCTGAGCCCCTCATCGGTTTGCCTGTGCCCCTCTTCAACTCTCTCCTCCTCATCTCCTCCAAGAATTTCGCTTAATTTTGCACCTCTCAGAACCATTGCCTTAACCTCCTCGACAGAAATTCCTGGAGGAGCCCTCTTCTCAATTTGCTCAAACTTGTTCTTGTAGAATCTGAATGCATTTACGGCTGCTGCAATTGCATCCCTCTCATGAGCATTTGAGTAGCTGTATCCCCTTGAGAGCTCGTTCTTCAGCTGAACAGACAGAGATTCCTTTGGCTCATGCAGAATTGCGTTGAATGAACTCTTCACCTTCCTGAGGGTGTTCGGAGCCGGAGTCACATCGGAGGCTATCACGACTGGCTTTCCGAGAGATGAGATGAAATTCAGCATTTCTGAGAAACTCATCTCTCTCGATGAGTGAATGGCGACCAGCTCTCCTTTCAGATTCAGAGCTGCGACTGCAGTTGTGGTACCCGGATCTATTCCAACAATCAGATACTCTCTGCTGTCACTCAGAGGCTGAAACTCTATGGAGCTCCTCTCCACCTGGGAAATCTTTATTCTGACATCCTCTGCTTCAAAGGAGGATTTTGAAACAGGAACTCTCTCTGGCGGTGCATCCACGAGGAAAACGCATGAGACATATCCTCCGTAACCCTCCCTCACCTCCTTCTCATAGCTGAAACCGCACCTCTTCAGGAGCTCTTCAATACTCTCGGCTGTTCTCTTCACATTTCCATGTATCTTCCTCCTGAACCTGTTCTCGCTCCATCCACCCCTTCCCGGTCTCCTGCATCTTCTCACCTCAATCCTGGTTTTATCCTCGAAAAGCAGGACTCTCTGTCCGACACCCATTGATGCGAGAATTGCACATACCTTTGCCTCGTCAGCAGGATTATTTCTGTTGAACTGAATTCCGTATCTTCTGGCGAGAGACACAAGGGATTCTCCCTGAGAAGTCACCTGAACGAGTTCGGAGGGATGAAACTTTCTGACCAGATTCAAAAGCCTCTCCCTGTCCGGAGCGAGCTCATAAATGTTGTCCACAGCAATTATTTTTGGAGAGAGCTGACTCACGAGTCTGATCATCTTCCTTCTGCTGACTCCCTCGTATATTCTGCCCTCTGGAAAAAGATAGAGAGAATATCTGGGAGACTTTTTCGAAGAGGGAGAATGCGAGAAAATATCGATACCGAGAATTTTCTGTTCCATGGCTCAGCTCTTCACGAACTCAACAAAATTTTCTGCAAATTTCCTGCACTCCTCGATATCTTCTTCTTTCGGCTCTCTTTTAATTCTGAGAGAGTCTTCCATGACCCTCATCCTGAGAGCCTTCATGGCATTCCTCACCAGCCATGGAGCCTCGCCACTCCAGCCGAAGGAACCAAAAGAAGCACCGGGCTTTCCAGAGAGCTCCAGCTTCTCCATCTTTTTTAAGAGCTCTCTGACCGCGAGAGTTGGGCTTCTGTTGTGAGTCGGAGTTCCTATCAGCAGCGCATCGCTCGCCTTTATCTCCTCCTCACCAACCTCTTTCACTCTCTTTATCATAACCTCCATCCCGAGAGCCTCAAGAGCCTCTTTGAGAATTCCCGCAATCTT
>JACIWD010000032.1 GCA_014361165.1 Candidatus Mnemosynella bozhongmuii | reverse complement strand
ACCGTGATAGACCAAGGCGCCACCAAACATTTCGAGGTCGAAGAGCGAGTTCCAGGAAAACAAGGATTGAAACTCTACGACTACAGGTGAGTATATCACCCCGTCCCTCGGGTCGAAGAGCGAGTTCCAGGAAAACAAGGATTGAAACAAGAAAGCTAAATCCCTTTCTGGGGTTGATGCTCCGGTCGAAGAGCGAGTTCCAGGAAAACAAGGATTGAAACACGAGATCGATGCAACAATGCGAAAAATGCCGCGGGAGTCGAAGAGCGAGTTCCAGGAAAACAAGGATTGAAACCGCTAGTCGCATGACGTAGGATCAGCGCGAGAGTCACTGTCGAAGAGCGAGTTCCAGGAAAACAAGGATTGAAACTCCATCTCGTTCAGCTCCTTGTGTAAGGAGCTGATGTCGAAGAGCGAGTTCCAGGAAAACAAGGATTGAAACTTCTGTTTCATTGCTTTTTTTCCTGCATACAGTATTCGAAGAGCGAGTTCCAGGAAAACAAGGATTGAAACGTGCCGGCAGTGCTCACGACAGATCTGTATCCAAAGAGTCGAAGAGCGAGTTCCAGGAAAACAAGGATTGAAACGTCGTATGTACTTCCCGTCTGCACTGCTGAACCTGTCGAGTCGAAGAGCGAGTTCCAGGAAAACAAGGATTGAAACTGTGGTTTCAACACCGAAGGTGGCGATTGCCTCCTTGTCGAAGAGCGAGTTCCAGGAAAACAAGGATTGAAACAATTTATCTGGTCTGCAAACATCAGTATTGCTATCGTCGAAGAGCGAGTTCCAGGAAAACAAGGATTGAAACGGGGGCTGGACGGAGGAGGGCTTTGTGTTGAGCGAGGTCGAAGAGCGAGTTCCAGGAAAACAAGGATTGAAACCCAGTGTACAGAAGACTCGCGCGGGATGAACCGCAGAGTCGAAGAGCGAGTTCCAGGAAAACAAGGATTGAAACATTCAATCGCAGAAATCCCCGCCCCATAAAGGGCAGTCGAAGAGCGAGTTCCAGGAAAACAAGGATTGAAACGCGGTTTCTGACCTCCCGCCAGGCGGCGAGCTTCATTGTCGAAGAGCGAGTTCCAGGAAAACAAGGATTGAAACTCTACGAATTGAACCAGATGTATGTATCGAGGGGCGGGTCGAAGAGCGAGTTCCAGGAAAACAAGGATTGAAACTCCGTCGACAGGGTGTGTGACGTACTACACAACAACAAAGTCGAAGAGCGAGTTCCAGGAAAACAAGGATTGAAACTGCACCCCTCGTCATCGATTGTGAACAACCCGTCAGGGTCGAAGAGCGAGTTCCAGGAAAACAAGGATTGAAACCGCATATGTGAGGCAGAAAGTGAATCCGGTGATGGTCGAAGAGCGAGTTCCAGGAAAACAAGGATTGAAACTGGGTGTCTATGTTTGGATGGAATGCGTCTTCGAGTCGAAGAGCGAGTTCCAGGAAAACAAGGATTGAAACATTCAAGGCATTTCGCGGCGTTCTGATCTTCGTGGTCGAAGAGCGAGTTCCAGGAAAACAAGGATTGAAACTAAAAAAGAAAAAAAATTACTCGAGCTCAGGAGGCAGTCGAAGAGCGAGTTCCAGGAAAACAAGGATTGAAACGCGCTATGGCGGCGTCACATCGACCACCTGCCCAGGCCTGTACGCAGGTGTGTGCGACGCGACGACGACCGCGCCGAGACGGGGGTCAAAAAAAGCGATAGCTCCCGCGGGAGAACCATGCAGAAGGTGCAGTGCGAGGCCATACCGCCATATCGGCGCCCGCCCTTCCACGACGACAAGCGCACCCCGCGGGATGGGCGGCAGCGGAGGCAGCGGTTCATCCGGCGCGATCGGCGACTCGACCCCGATGTGGTAGAAGACAACGCTCTCCATCAAACCGCCTGCCGTATGTTGAAGACCTGCGCAACCCTCGCGTTCAGCCGCACGTCACCTGCGAGGTACATCTGCGC
>JACIWD010000031.1 GCA_014361165.1 Candidatus Mnemosynella bozhongmuii | reverse complement strand
CGTTCTTTTCTGTGCACTCTGTGAATAGAGGACCGCTCAGCTCAGAGGTTCCGTAGATATCATATGCGTCTATTCCGGTTGAATCCTCAATTCTCCTTCTCATCCTTTCGCTCCATGGTTCAGCCCCGAGGATTCCAATTCTGAGCTGGGTCTCATCTCTTATTGAGATGCCCATCTTTTCTGCAACTTCTGCAATGTGCAGCATGTATGAGGGAGTGCAGGCTATCGCGGTGCTTCCGAGATCCATCATGAGCTCAATCTGCCTTTCCGTGCTTCCAGTCCCTGCTGGAAGAACGCTTGCTCCGATTTTCTCCGCTCCGTAGTGAAGACCGAGACCTCCGGTGAAGAGACCGTAACCGTAGGAGACCTGAATGATATCGTCTTTTCCGAGTCCTATGGATGTGAGAGCTCTCGCAAGTGACTCAGTCCAGTTTTTCACGTCATTTTCTGTGTAAGCCACCACAGTCGGTTTTCCGGAGGTTCCAGAAGAGGCATGAAATCTTATTACCATGCTCTTCGGAACAGAAAGCATTCCAAGAGGATAGGTATCTCTCAGATCGCTTTTCCTCGTGAATGGAAGCTTGGCGATATCCTCCCTCTTCTTTATGTCATCCGGAGTTATTCCGTGCTCTTTGAATCTCTTTCTGTAGAATGGTGAGTAGTGATAGAGGTTGTAAACGAGGGCTCTCAATCTTCTCTCCTGAAGCTCGTAAAGCTCTTCCCGGGGCATCTTCTCTATTTTTGGATTCCAGAATTCATACGTCACAGCTCCTTCCTCCTATCTATCACCTTTTTAGCCTTTCCACTCGTCCTAGGAATAGTTCCGTATTCAACAAGCTCGACATTAACCCTCAAATTTAAAATCTCTTTGAGTGCCTCCTGAACTTTTTCCCGAATCCTCTTTAGGTCTTCGAGCTCCCCTGTGAAATACTCCCTCTTCACCTCAACCATCACCGTCATCTCATCGAGAGCACCCTTGCGATCAACGATTATCTGGAAGTGCTCTCCAACTTCAGGGATCTGCATGAGCACATGCTCTATTTGGCTCGGGAAGACATTTATTCCTCTGATTATCAGCATGTCATCCGTTCTTCCAAGAATCCTCATGATCCTGGGATGAGTTCTTCCGCAGGCGCACTTCTCCTCTTCGAGAATCGTCACATCTCCTGTTCTGTATCTTATCAGCGGAATTGCCTCCTTCGTCAGAGTCGTCACAACAAGCTCTCCTCT
>JACIWD010000030.1 GCA_014361165.1 Candidatus Mnemosynella bozhongmuii | reverse complement strand
TTTTTGAGGCAAAGTAATGCGCAAGTTCATGAGTTCCAAGAATCAGCATGAGAGAGACCGAAAAAGGAAGACCTTTAAGAAGGAGAAGAGGATTTTCAAGTGGATTTGCGTTGAACATCAGGGAACCCACAAAGGTTGTGCTCAGAAATGTGAGAAGTGCGAGAATGATGTTCACAGTGATATTGTGCCTTTCAGGAAAAACCGAAATAATGAAGCTTTCGTGAATTTCGTGAATCACAAAATCATATTCTTCAGGCAGTTTTGACTTGAGAATCTCGTAAGCCTCCTTTTTCGACATCTTCGGAATTCCAAAATAGTGCAGAGCTCCTCTCTCTTCCCTTCTGTCATAGACTTCGATGCAATTTCTTACAGCTTCCTCAATCTTCCAGAATTTCCACGTATCCTTCGGTTCCATTTACCCGAACCCTCATTCCATTTCTCCATTCAATCCTCTTCTCAAGTCTATCCACCACGGGAATCTCAGAGATTATGGCTCCAACTGCAACAATGGGTTCAGTCTCTTCATTTATCATTGCAACAGGTGCGGTTCCATTGAGCTTGAGCTGGTAGATAACATACGAACCAACTGTTGAACCCTTCCCGCAGGGAAAGACAAAGACCTTATTTGCAATGCTCCTGCCATGGAGTTCGTGCCCTCTCTCCATTATCCTGCCGCTTTTCGGATCAACTCCTCCAAGAAAGGAGACGGGCTGAGATGTGTATATGACCTCCCCCTCTGCAACTCCTTTTGAGATTGCCCTCCCTCTGATCCTCATATCTCTCCCACCGCATGTTTTATGCAGTTCTCGATTGTCGTCATCTGAGCATCTATTCCGCACATCGTCGGAACATAGTTCAGAGCCTTTCCGGATTCCACAAGCGCACAGGAGTATCTTTCGAGAAGCGGAGAAACAACCATGCATGTGTCGCATATGACTTTTGCTCCGCTTCTCTCTATGATCTCAATCTCCTTTCTGCATCTCTCCCTTATCTCTCTCGATGTGCATATCCAGGTGTCCTTCTCAACCCTCTTACCTTTCAGAAGCACTGCAATCTTTTTGATTTCCTCCTCTGAAAGGTGCGGACATCCGAGAGCAATGACATCCGGGTCTGAGAATTCCAGTATTCCTTTGATTTCCTCTCTTCCAACCTCAATTCTCTCATCAGGAAGAGGATAGAGAGAGGCCTCCGGTGTTTTATTTTCGATGTGGAATATCTGAACTGCTCCGGTAGCAGCCATTGCTGCCCCAAGCTTTTTCATCTCATCCTCTGTGGGCTCTTTTTGAAGGCGGAAAATGGGTTTCTCCCTTCTGAGAATCCCTCCGAGATAATACCCGAGAGCTCCGAACTCCTCATCTCTCAGCTCATCCCTCACAGTAACAGTTACAGTGGGTGCTCTCTCCTCTTTCAGGTGCATTCCGTACAGAGGAGTTTTTCCTATCAGGGCAGATGCGAGAGCTCCGGGAGCTCCCTCTCTGTTTGTCCTCGCTCCGCAAACAGAATTTGCGTATATCACGGCATTTGATTCCGACCATGCAAGATGCTCCCCGAAGGAAGGTCTCTGAAAGTAATACGGAGTGCAGCTGCAGATGTCCTCAACACCGAGCTTTCTGTAGCACTCTATTATCCTCATCTGTTTCTCGAAGAAATCCTCTGATATTCCCATCTCTCTCCATCTCTCTCTGTCCATCCCAACCGGGTTCAGCGTTGCTCTGCATCTGACTTTTGAGGAGAGGGATGAAAGATAAAGAAGACCCGCATCTCCGATTGTTTTGTAGGATGCTCCGGAGATGTGTGCGGAGGAGATTGGAATGAGGCGGGAAGCTCCATATATCTCTCCGAGAGATACAAGAATTCTCATGGCTTTTTCAAGGGTCTCCCCAAATTCCCCTTCGAGAATTCTCTCCTCCTCTTTTGTCAGATACATCGAATCTCCCTCTCTCGAAACAAATATTTAAGTTGAGCGGAATCATCAGTGCTCTTGAGAATGATAGGGGAAATCTTCAGAAGGTATGAGGAAATCATTCCAGATTTCAGGGATTTTCTCAGGGCTCTGGAGGAGAGGCCTCCATTCTCCATAAGGGTGAACACAATAAAGACCAGTTTTGAGAGACTCTCCAAGAGCTTCGATGAATACGGAATTCACCATGAGCCTGTGGAGTGGTACCGGGATGCAATGATAACAGAAGAGCGGGTGACACATACTCTTGAATACTATCTCGGTGACTTCTATGTTCAGGAACTCGCCTCGATGGTGCCTCCCCTCATTCTCAATCCCCATGAGAATTCGTTTGTTCTTGACATGTGCGCAGCACCCGGAAGCAAGACAACTCAAATCTCTCAGATGATGAATAACAGAGGACACATAATTGCGAATGATGTTGATCTGGAGAGGGTGAAGATTCTGAGGAGCAATGTGAAGCAGATGGGCTGTCTGAATGTCACGATCACAAGAAGGGATGGGAGAAGAATAAAAGGAGAGAACATCTTCGATTTTGTGCTTCTGGATGCACCCTGCAGCGGCGAGGGAAGACACTGGAGGTTCAATCCACTGGCATGGAGCGAGAGTAAAATAAAAAGCCTTTCGAAGCTCCAGACCTCCCTTCTTGAGAGTGCAATCAGAGTTGTGAAGGAAGGCGGAATAATTGTTTACTCAACATGCACCTACGCACCGGAGGAGAATGAGGCAGTTCTGAGCAGATTTCTCGATAAAGTGAAAATTCTCAAAGTGAAATCTCCTGTAAGAGCTCTCTCTGGGGTCACCGAGTGGAGAGGAGAGTTCTACGGTGAGGAGATGAAGAAAGCAATAAGGCTTTTCCCTCACATAAGCGGAACGGGGGGCTTCTTCATTGCAAAACTTCAGAAGACTTGAAGGAAGCGAGAGAGAAGAGATTTTGAAGTTCTTCTCCGAAGTTTACGGAATACCCGGAGATATTTTCACAGGCTACGAGCTTGTTTCGAGGGGAAAGAACATCTGGATGGTCTCATCAGAGCATCTTGAGAAGGTGGTTGAGATGAAACCCGAGTTCACGGGAACAATGATTCTGAGAAAGGGGAGGTTCTGGAAGCCGACGACGTCCTTCGTAACTCTTTTCGGGCATCTCGCCTCAAAAAATTTCGTTGAGCTTTCGAAGGAAGAAGCCATGGAATTTCTCAGAGGAGGATCTGTGAGAAAAAGGGAGAATCTCTCCTATCCTCATGTTATCGTGAAATATCGCGGAAGGGCAATTGGATGCGGATATCTGGGAAAGGACAGAATAATTTCAGAAGTTCCGGTCAAGCTCAGAGAGATTCCAAGGATTCTATAAATAGTATCTCTGAAGAGCCTTCTCCAGAGCTGCGTGTATCATTCTCGCACATCTCACATATTCATCGAAGCCCTTTCCCCATGGGTCTGGAATATCCCAGTCTCCGATTCTCGCGAAATCTCCGAGAGTCATGATGACCTCATGATCAACAATCTCCTCAGTTCTATTTGCAACATCCCTGGTCATTGCTATGATCGCCTCATATTGAGATGCAATCTCCTGAGTTAGCTGTCTTGGACGGTGTCCGGATATGTCAGCTCCGTAAATCTTTGCAGCTCTGATTGCTTCTTCAGGAACCTTCAGATTGCATGCATTTGTTCCGGCTGAATAAACTCTAACTCTCACTCCGTTCTCTTCACACATTCTTCTGAAAATCCCTTCTGCCATCGGACTTCTGCAGAGATTTCCAACACAGACAAACAGAATGCTCCTGAACATCCAAGATAAATTGAATCTCCCTTCGTATTTAACTTTAAGTTTCCCTGAAAAGAGAACCGACTCATTTTAATAGAACTTCATCTTCAATCTTATATGGCCTGAAAGGTGTTTGAAGATGCTCAGACAGAGATTCGTTCTCGACACAACAGCTCTCACGGATGTTCACATGAGAGAAGTTGAGGGATTCAAAAATCTCTGTGATGGGATGAATGCCGTTCTCGATCTCATAGCTGAAGCGAGGCTGAAGCTTGGAATAAGCTGCTACATTCCCTATCCTTCAGTCTACAACGAGGCGAAGAGTTTCGCCAAGAGGTATGAGTGCGGTGAGGAAATCATAATTAAGATTGACACGTGGCTGGTGAAGAAAACTCCAGCGAGATACGAGGTGAAGATTCCCGCAGAGATATTCTATGAATACGTGGAGACGATGAGGGAAAGGATAAATAAGGGAATGGTCATTTCTGAAGATGCAATATGGGAGCTCTCATCCTCGATTCTCTCCATTCATCCGGAGGAGCTCGGGAAGATGAAGAGGGAGGAACTCGAGAGAAATGTCATAGGTCCGGTAATAGCGAAGTTCAGAGAGAAATATCGTGCAGCGACAAGACATGGAGTTCTTGACAGTGCTCCGGATATAGATGTTCTTCTTCTTGCCAAAGAGCTTGATGCTGCTGTTGTTGCGAGCGATCTCGGAATTCAGAAATGGGCTCAGCGCCTTGGTCTGAGATTTCTGGATGCAGCTTCTTTTCCGAGGATGATAAAGGAATATTTGAGAAAGGTGGAGATGATCGGATGATTCAGAGGCCGAGAGGTACCCGGGATTTTCTTCCAGATGAGATGTTCAGAAGAAGGCTGGCTGAGAGGAAGCTCAGGGAGATTGCCGAAAGGTGGGGATATTCGGAAATCTCAACCCCGACCTTCGAGCATCTTGAGCTCTTCACAGCAAAGTCAGGAGAGGCTATAATTGAGGAGCTCTACGCATTCAAGGACAAGGGCGGGAGAGACCTCACGCTCAGACCGGAAATGACAGCACCCGTTACGAGAGTTTTTCTCAATGAGCTGAAATCCTCACCAAGACCTCTGAGATTCTACTACTTTGCAAACTGTTTCCGGTATGAAAGGCCGCAGAAGGGAAGATTCAGGGAATTCTGGCAGTTTGGAGTTGAGCTGATAGGCAGCGATGGAGTTTACGCCAATGCCGAGGTCATAGCACTTGCATCTGAGATGCTCAGATCTCTCGGAATAAAGGGTGATTTGAGGATAAATGACCTCTCCATTCTCAGAAACAGGCTCGGAAATCTTTCCGGAGAGGAGCAGAATAAAGCTCTCAGGCTTATAGACAAGAAGAGCTTCGGGGAACTCAGGGAGTTTCTTAATGGAAAGATGAGTGATGATGAAATTGAAAATCTGATCGAGCTTGTAAGCTTCAGAGGTTCTCCGGAGGATGCAGAAGAATTTGAGGAATTCTCCGGCAATTTAAGAGAGCTGTGCAGGGTTCTCGATCTTTACGGGGTGGAATATTCGGTTGATTTTGGAATTGCAAGAGGTCTTGATTACTACACCGGGGTGGTTTTCGAGATCTACGCTGAAGGTCTTGGTGCGCAGAATCAGATATGCGGAGGAGGTTCATATGATCTTGCGAAGGTCTTCTCAGCTCTCAGTGTTCCCTCAACCGGATTTGCCATAGGTTTTGACAGGGTGATGGAGATAAGCAACCTCTCGGAAAGCCCGAAAAGACCTGTTGTGCTCGTCTCAACTCCGGGTGCAAGGGATGAAGCCATAAAAGTTGCGGTGAAGCTGAGAAATGAGGTCGCTCTCATCACGGATGTCATGAACAGATCGCTTTCGGCTCAGATGAAATATGCGGACTCAATTGGAGCAAAATTTGTGCTTATTCTTGGTGAAAGAGAGATCGAAAGCGGCAGAATTCTTGTTAGAGATCTTGAAAGCGGAGAACAGGAAGAAATATCTCTCGAAAATCTTGCTGAATATCTCAGAGGAAGAATGTGAAGAGAAGGTAGGAGACGAGCACAAGAATAACGGAGTGCTTGATTCCGAGATAGGCGCCTCCCTCTCCCATCTTTCCAGCAATCAATCCTGATATGAATCCCTGAATGATTGAGGAGTGGAAGAAGATTCTTGTTATCTCCTCAGAGGAGAGGGAGGCAACTGAATATCCCATGCTCGGAATCTCTGAAGCCGAAGCTTCCGCGAATTCTGGAAGAAACATCTTGGCGAGAACAAAGATAACAAAAAGGAAAACGAAAAAGGCAATGTAAACTATGATTGTGTACATGAGCATGTTCCCTCTCCTCTCCTCTTCAAGAATCTTCATTTCAGTTGCGTCCTTTGAAGCCATTTTTATGGCTTCCTGAAACTCCCCTCCAGAGATGTTTGCCTGAATGATGAGGGAGACCGTTCTCTTTATCAGCATGCTGTTTGTCCTCTCGGCAAACCTCTGCATGACATCATTAAACGGAAGCCCCCAGGAAATCATCCTTGCCATTCTTCTCACTTCCTCTGTCAGAGCTCCGTATTCTCTTCTGGAGATAGCAACAAGAGATTCTGCAAGAGTCATTCCAGCTGAAGTGACATCGACGAGATCTCTCATGAACTCTATGAATCCCTTTTCCATTCTCCTCCTTCTCCTCTCATACAGGTGATAGGCAATTCCAACAGGTGCAATTGCGATGAGAGCACATATTATCCCGAGATCGTCAAGAAAATCGGGTTGAAGATTGAGAAATCCCGTGATGAAGAGGACGGCGGAAAAAGGAACTGAGTAAATGGAGATTGTTGCAGGCTTCTCTCTTATCATCCTTCCCGGTTCTGTGAACGCCATTTTCCATTCCATTCTTTTCTTTGCCCTTTCGATCTCAAGAATCAGCTCATCCCTTTCACTCATTTGTAGACCTCCGGAGTTGAGATGTCCAGGATTATGAGGAAGATGCTTCCCATGAAGGGAAGCAGGAAATAGGTTATGAGGTTGAGACTCATGAGCACATCTCCACCAGATATCATCCCCATGACAATCAGGATGACAATCAGAAATAGAGGTCCGGCAACAAATCCGGTGACATAGATTTCTGCAAGCAGACTCAAAAACTCAAGAAATTCTTTTTGAATTTGCCTGTTCTCGTTCATATACTGTTCCGCTTTCGCTTCGAGATAATCTACGAACTCGCCGCCAGAAAGATCTGAAAGTGCCAGACCCTCTGCAAATTCTCTCAGCCTCTTTGAAGGAGTTGTTTCAGCGAGGTTCTTCAGCGAGGTTATCAGGTCCTTTCCAAAAATCTTCATCTCTCTCACAACATATCTCATCTCTCTGCTGAGCTCACCATAATTCGGGTTTTCAGCAACCTTCTCTATTATCTGGTGCGGCGGAAGCCCGGATTTTGCGAGAATGAGCATGTAGCTTACTGCATAGAACATCATCGCATCTATATTTCTGCTTCTTGAGGAAATTCTGGAAACAGGATAGAGGTAGAAGGAAAGAAAAGCAAGAGCTGATGACAGGATTCCGATGGAAAGAGAGAGGAGAGGGAAGAAAAAAATGGAGATTGAAGCTGAGAGGAGGAAGCTGAGGAGAGCAGAGAAAAGCATGGCTGAAACATAGATTTCAAGAGGAATGTATATTCTCGCTCTTACAAGCTTGTCTCTTACCCATTCAAACTTCTCTCTGTTCTCCCTAACCCATCTTCCGAAAATCTGAAATGAAATTTGCAGAAATCTTTCCGAAATTCTCTCAATCATCCTTCCCTTCTCACCCTCTCCATAATTTTTTCAGGAGCTCTGTAATAGCCGACTATGATCTTTGTGACATCTCTGTAGTTCTTTATTCCTCTCCTTCTCATCCATTCAAGAATTTCATATCTCCTTCTGAGCTCCTCCATGAGCTCTTCTCTGGTCCATCCTCTCTGTGCTCTTATCTCCTCAAGAACATAGGATTTACCCGAATATTCAAATTCCCTCTTCTCCGGATTCCATGTGAAGACATCATTTGTTATCAGCTCACCCGTTCTGCTATCGAGTCCAACAATCTCTGTTATGTTCTTGCATCTTCTGACTCTTCTGTCTTCTTCTCTCATCTGAAGCTGAATCGAGAGGATGTCAAGATGCTGAATCATTATTCTCGGGATGTTTATTGGAGGATTTTCAAGTCTGTGAATCACGGATTCGACAGAATCCCCGTGAATTGTTGCGAAGGTTGAATGGCCTGTTGCCATGGCCTGAAAGAGCACATAGGCCTCTTTTCCTCTGATCTCCCCTACTATTATGTACTCGGGTCTCTGTCTCAGTGCTGCTCTGAGAAGATCATACATGTCTATCTCTCCTGCAGCTCCCTCAATGAACGTCTCTCTCGTCACACTCGGAATCCAGTTTGGATGTGGAAGGTTGATTTCTCTTGTATCCTCTATCGAGACAATTTTCATTTCGGGTCTTATGAAAAGAGCCACAGCATTGAGGGAAGTTGTCTTCCCTGAAGCTGTTCCTCCGGCAAACATTATGTTTCTTCCGGCATCAACCGAAAGCCAGAAATAGGCCATCATCTCGGTTGAGTATGTTCCGAGGTCTATGAGCTCTGGCGGGGTCATTGGCTCCACTCTGAATTTCCTTATTGTGAAGGTGCTTCCTCTTGTTGTGACCTCTCTTCCAAAAGTAAGCTGGACTCTCGAACCATCCGGAAGGGTTGCATCAACAAGAGGATTGCTTATTGATATGTGCTTTCCGGCTATCTGCGCCAGTCTTATCACAAAATAATCCAGCTCATCATCATTCTCAAAAACAACATTGGTTTTCAGAGATTCATGCTTTCTGTGATAGACAAAAATCGGGATTCCGGGTCCATCGCATGAGATATCTTCTACGAAAACATCCCTCATGATCGGATCTATCTTTCCGAATCCTATGAAGTCCCTGAGAATATAATACTCAACTTTACCTTTTGTGGATTCGGAAACTCTTATTCCGTATTTTCTGATCATCTCCTCTATCTTCTCCTTAATATACTCCTTTGCACCTTGTTTTTTCAGACCCTCGAAATCAACATCAATACTCTCGATAAGAAAATCCTTGAGCTCGGAGATGAGCATTTTTTCTCCTTCACTCAGCTCGGGCTCTATAACTTCATAGAGCCTCTCCTCGGTCTCAAGATCATAGGAGATTCTGACATACGCATACGGCGGATTGACGGCATAGAACTCTATCTCTTTTCTGTGAGGAAGCTCTGGAATTTTTATCTCTCTGGAAACCTCCTCATGCCTTATGGTCTCTCTTATAACTTCTTCCCAGATTTTCTCCACGTCCTCTGCATTTCCAGCGGAGCTCTCCGCCTCACCGCCCTTCCTTTCCAGCTCTCTCGTCCACTCATCTTCCATTTCATCACTCTCTGAAAAATTTTTATTCTCACTCTTCTTAAAGATGTCTGTGAAACTTGTTTTCCTTTCAGGAGGGACAGGGACTCCAAAGCTTCTCAGGGGTGTGAAAAACTGCGAGTTCTCGGTGATCGTGAACACTGCGGAAGATCTCTGGGTTTCCGGAAACTATGTTTCTCCTGATGTTGACACAGTTATTTACACTCTCGCAGGGGTGATAGATGAAAGCAGATGGTGGGGAATAAAAAATGACTCCTTTCTGGTTCATGAGATGCTGAAATCCATGGGACTGGATGAGATGATGGCAATAGGAGACAGGGATAGATGCACCCATATAATAAGATCAGAGATTCTGAGAGCCGGAGGAAGCCTTCTCGAAGCAACAAGGGTTCTCTGCAGGATTTACGGAATTCCCGAAATAATTTATCCGATGACAAATGATAGGGTCTCAACCGTTATCTCAACCCCTGAGGGTGAAATGCACTTTCAGGAATTCCTGATATCAAGAAGGGCTGAGCCGGAAGTTCTGAACATCAGATTTGAGGGAATAGATGATGCGGAGCCTGTTGAAGAAGCTATTGAGGAGATTGAGGAAAGCGACGCAGTTGTGATAGGGCCTTCAAATCCTGTCACGAGCATATATCCAATCCTCAGACTCTATGGAGAGGCTCTCTCAAGGAAATTTGTTCTGGCCGTAAGTCCCTTCAAAGGAAAATCCGCCTTCAGCGGGCCAGCGGGAAAATTCATGAAAGCTCTCGGATTTGAACCAGGCACGAGAGGAATGCTCGAAGTTTATGGAGATGTTGTTGATTTCGTGGTTCATGATCTCGAGGATGAGCCCATTGATTTTCCCTCGCTGAGGACAGAAACTTTCATGAAGACAAGAGAGGATAGTGAGAGGCTCTTCTCAACCATCCTCAGAATCATCTCGGAATTCGTCTGAGAGTCATCGCCCTCTCGTCAAGAATGAAGCGTTCCCGGAGATATTCTGCAGATTTCCCTCTTCCATGAATCCAGAGGTCAATGAGATCTGAGGGATAATCTATGTCGCAAGAGAGATAGAAGGAATCATAGATGCTCACACTCATGTTCTTTCTCATCGCTTCAAGAATATGGCGGATGAAGCTCGCTCCTTCAAACTGAAACTCAAAATCAAAGGCCCTTCTCAGAAGAATCGCATTTGTTCCACCTCTCCTTCCCGGAGCTATCACAACCTCGCTCGGATTCGATAGAATTCCTCTGAGGATATCCTCGCTCACAAGCGGAAGGTCTGACATCAGAATGAGAGTTTCTTGATCTCTGATACTCTCTTTCAGAATCTCATTTAGCTCTCCTCTCTCTTTCAGCACTCTGAATCTTGAGCCAACACCTTTCACAGCTGTGAGAACATCCTGAAGCATGAGTTCTGCGAATTCTCTTCTCTCCTCTTCAGTCATCAGTTCCGAGAGCCTTGATTTTGGCGAGGATGTGTTGTGCGGAATCAGTATTTCCATGTTTTTGAGTTGAACTCAGGAGGTAAAAAATTTATAGAAGCTGTGAAACCTGAGATTTGTGTTTGAATACGTGACGTTTTCAAAGAACATTTTCATACCCCTCACAAACATCTGCAGAAACAGGTGCTATTACTGCGGTTTCCGGAGATCTCCTGGAGATCGAGACTCAGTTCTCATGAGTCCGGGTGAGGTGGAAGCTCTTCTCAGAAAAAGGGGAGATGCAACTGAGGCTCTGTTCACAATGGGTGAGGGAGCTGATGAGTTTGAGGAAGTTAGAAAAAGGCTCGAGGATTTTGGATTTGACTCCATGGTTGACTACGTGGTTGAAATGAACAAAATTGCAGTTGAAAACGGACTTCTTCCGCATACAAACATGGGAGTTCTCTCTCTTCATGAAATGAAGAAGCTGAAAAAGTGGAATGCAAGCATGGGTCTGATGCTTGAGACCTCGGGAAGAGTTGAAGCTCACAGAGAGTCTCCCGGTAAAAGTCCAGAGCTCAGAATTCAGATGATTGAAAATGCCGGAAAGCTGAAAATTCCGTTTACAACCGGAATTCTTGTTGGAATTGGAGAGAGCTGGAGGGACAGAATTGAGTCTCTGAAGATAATTGCAGAGCTTCACAGAAAATACGGTCACATCCAGGAAGTCATAATTCAGGGATTCTCGCCAAAGAAGGGGACTCCGATGGAGAAAGCTGAAGCTCCTAGGGAAGAGGAGATTTTCAAAGTTGTCAGAATTGCGAGGAGAATACTCCCGGAGGATGTTTCGATTCAGGTTCCGCCGAATCTTCATGATGCCTATCGAGCCATCATCTCGGGAGCAAATGATCTCGGAGGGATATCCTCAATCACTCCTGATTTCATAAATCCGGAGCACTCATGGCCAGCCGAGGAACACCTCAGGATTTTTCTGAGGGGTTTTCCTCTGAGAAGAAGACTTCCCATTTATCCTTCATTCATTCTGAAAGGATGGTTCTCATCCGAGATCTCTCATCTGATATCCCTCTACTCTGACGAGGAGGGTTACGAGAATGCTCAGTGTTTCTGAACTCAGAGAGATGAGCAAAGCTGAAATAATCTCTCTCGCGGATGAGCTGAGAAGGAGAAGGGTTGGAGATGTCGTGACCTATGTGGTGAACAGAAATATAAATTTCACGAACATCTGCGTTGGAGACTGCAAGTTCTGCTCCTTCAGACACTTCTACTCACCCTTCTTCCTGAGCATCGAGGAGATTCTTGAGAAGGTGAGGGAAGCTGAAGAACTCGGAGCAACTGAAATTTGCATTCAGGGCGGCCTTCATCCCAAAATGAAGCTTGAGGATTATGCAGGAATTCTCGAAGCAATAAAGGATGAATTTCCGAAAATTCATCTCCACGCATTCTCCCCGATGGAGGTTCTTCATGCATCCAGAAACTCAGGAGTCTCCATAGAGGAGGCCCTCACCACCCTCAAAGATGCCGGACTGGACAGCATGCCCGGGACAGCGGCAGAAATTCTTGTTGATGAAATAAGGAGGATAATATGTCCGCACAAGCTCAGAACAGATGAATGGGTTGAAATAATAAAAACCGCTCACTCGCTGGGAATTCCCACAACAGCGACGATGATGTTCGGTCATGTCGAGGACATGAGCCACAGAATTCAGCACATACTGCTTATAAGAGAGATTCAGAAGGAAACTGGAGGATTCACGGAATTTGTTCTTCTCCCCTTCATGAGAGAGAACAACGAGCTCGGGAAGATTTAGGCCAGGCGCAAGGCCAGCTCCACCGCCCTGCGGTTGA
>JACIWD010000003.1 GCA_014361165.1 Candidatus Mnemosynella bozhongmuii | reverse complement strand
TGTTCTGTATCTTATCAGCGGAATTGCCTCCTTCGTCAGAGTCGTCACAACAAGCTCTCCTCTCTCTCCCTCTCCAACAGGTTCTCCCTCTTCATCAACAACCTCCACGAGGAAGTGATCTGCCCAGATGTGGAGTCCGTTCTGCATCTCACACTCAAAGGCAACTCCAGGACCGAAGAGCTCACTCATCCCGTAGGAATCATAGGCCTTTATTCTTAGCTTCTCCTCCAGCACCTTTCTGGTGTTATCGCTCCAGGGCTCAGCTCCAAAACATCCGATTCTCAGTGAGAGATCATCAATAACGCCCATTTCCTCCGCGACCTCTGCTATGTGAAGCGCATAAGATGGTGTGCAGTGAATTCCGGTGACTCCGAGATCCATCATTATTTCAATCTGCCGCTGAGTTCCTCCAGTGCCGGAAGGAACAACCATCATCCCTATTTTCTCCGCTCCGTAATGAAATCCAAGACCTCCGGTGAAAAAGCCGTAGTTCACTGCATTCTGAAAAACATCCTTTGATGTGAATCCCACCATCGTGAGGCATCTCGCAATCAGTTCGCTCCACGTTTCTATGTCCTTCTTCGTGTATGCAACAACCGTCGGCTTCCCGGAAGTCCCGGAGGAGGCATGCACTCTGACCACCGAACTTCTCGGAACAGAAAGCATTCCAAGTGGATATGTCTCCCTCAGATCGCTCTTCCTCGTGAAGGGTAGCTTCGAGATGTCCTCCCTCTTTTTCACATCATCAGGAGTGATTCCGTGTTCTTTGAATCTCCTTCTGTAGAATGGAGAGTTTCGATAAACGTGCTCGAGCGTCCATTTCAGCCTCTTCATCTGAATTCTCTCGAGCTCTTCTCTGGGAAGAGTTTCCATCTTTCTGTCCCAGAACATCTGATCACCGTGAAGACTCTGCGTGTTATTGACTGTCACACATTATTAATCTTTTCGACAGTCTCCCTTCCCTTCCGGAATGAGCTGAGATTCCTCTCGATCGTCTCTCCCGGAACGAGCTCCCTTATTGTCTCCTCAATCACGCTCACATCCAGCGGAAGAAATGGAGTTGAAGCTCCAAGCATCACCATATTCAGCGTGAAGATGCCTCCTGCGCTCTTCGCAACCTCTGTGAAATTCTCTGAGATTACCTTTGCCGTGATCTTCTTCAGACTCTCCTCTATCACCCTCACTTCTGGATAATCTCTTCCAACAATCCTTCCCGGAGGTGGAATCGGATGGGTGTTGAGAAGCAGAACACTCTTTTCGCTGAGATATCTTGAATATCTCAGCGCTTCAACCGGTTCCATGGCTATCATGAGATCTGCCTCTCCATCTCCAATTCTCGGACCGAGCTCACAGTTTATCCTTATATGATTTTCAACAGACCCTCCTCTCTGGGCCATTCCGTGAGTCTCCGAAGCTCTAACAGGATATCCCGTCTTCATTGCGCTTATTCCGATAATATCGGAAGCAAGAATCGTTCCCTGACCTCCGATTCCAACGATCACAACATCAAAACTCACTCTCTCACCTCCTGAATTGCACCCACAGGGCATATCTGGGCACAAACCCCGCATCCCGTGCACAGAAAGTTGATCGAAGCCCTCTCATCAAACTCAATTGCCGGGCACTCAAGTTCGAGACATTTCCGGCATCCCGCGCACCTCTCAGCGTCAACCTCGAACAGACCTCTCTTCACACCTCTCCTCCTTGCATCTATCACGCATGATTGCCTGCAGATTACCAGAGAGACTCCTTCGAAATTCTTCGCTTTTTCAAATGCTTCCATCGTCTCCTTCAAATCATACGGGTCAACAATGTGGATATCCTGGACCCCACAGGCTCTTGCAATATCCTCAAGGGAGATCGAGACAGTCTTCTCTCCTTTTGCGGTTTTGCCGGTTGAGGGATGCGGCTGGTGACCTGTCATTGCAGTCGTATCATTATCGAGAATCACGAGAGTTATGTTGCTCCTGTTGTAAACCGCGTTCACAAGTCCCGTGATTCCTGCATGGATGAATGTTGAATCCCCTATGATGCAGACAACTGGTTGAGAGGTCACATGGCTCATACCGGAGCCTATTGTGATGGATGAGCCCATGCAGAGCGTTGTGTCTATAGCCCCCATCTGATATCCAAGGGTGTAGCAGCCTATGTCTCCTGAATAAACCGCATTCTCACCGAAGACTTTTTTCATTGCATAGAAGCTTGCTCTGTGAGGACATCCGGCACAGAGTATTGGAGGTCTCGGAGGAGCAGTCAGCTCAATCTCGCCTCTCTCCTCCTTCCACTTCATTCCCAGAATCGAGGCTATTGCTCTTCCAACGATATCAACATCATACTCTCCGTATGCGGGAAGATGCCCGCTGATCTTTCCAAAGACCTCAGAATCACCCCTGTTGAGCTGAAGGACCCGCTCTTCTATAACCGGATCGACCTCCTCAACAACGAGGATTTTGTCACATCTCTCAAGCATCCTCTCAATCACTTCCTCAGAAATCGGATGGGCTCCAATCTTCAGGAAGGTTGGATTTATCTTCAATCGCTCACAGGCCTCTCTGGCATATGCCCATGCAACCCCCGAGGCTATTATTCCGAAAGATCCTCCCTCCTCAATCAAATTCCACTTCTCAACCTTACTTTTGCTCTCCTCGTATTTTTTCAGGAGAACTTTGTGTCTCTCTCGTGCATGAGCCGGAACCATCACAAACCTCTTGACATCCTTCTCAAATTTGAATTCAATCTCTCTCCTCTCAATATCTTCAATCAGAACGTCAGATTTGCTGTGACAGACTCTTGTGGTCGGTCTCACTATAACGGGAAGCTCAAGCTCTTCCGAGAGCCGGAAAGCCTCTTTCGTCATATCCTTTGCTTCCTGAGGATTTGAGGGTTCCAGGCATGGCAGCTTGGCAAAATATGCATATCTTCTTGAATCCTGCTCATTCTGAGAGGAATGGGCATACGGGTCGTCGGCAGAAATTATGACCAGACCTCCTCTCACTCCCGTATAGGCGAGAGTCATGAGAGCATCGGAAGCAACATTCAGCCCGACATGCTTCATCGTTGCCATTGCTCTGGCTCCGCACCATGAGGCACCGATGCAGTTCTCGAGCGCCACCTTCTCATTAACTGACCACTCAACATAGATGTCTCTCTCCCTCGAAAGTGCCTCTATGATCTCAGAAGATGGAGTTCCCGGATAACCCGCCGCGAAATTAACTCCGGCTTCAATGGCACCTCTCGCTATTGCATGGTTTCCGAGCATGTAACTCTTTTTCAACTCTCCTACCTCCGGAACTGAAACGTTTTATACCACCCTATTTAAACTTAACATAATGCTTCATCTGCTCCTTGCCTTCATGCTCGTAACCTCTGGAATTCCCGCGGAGGAATTCACAACATATTCGATTCAGATTTTCGAAAATGGCGACGCTCTCGTCACGGTCACGCAGAGAATCCCCCTTGAGACGATGGAAGATGTGGAGGCATGGAATCACTTCGCCTCGAATTATTCCCTCAGCAGAGATTACGAGCAGATGCTCATGCTCGTGATCTCTCAGGCTTCAGAGGAGCTTGGAAGAAATATGAGTCTCTCCGATTTCAACCTGAGTATCAGGCTGATTCCGGGAATCGGAAAATCTTACGGCATGGTGGAGTATTCTTTCGTGTGGCACAACTTCTCAGTTCTCGAAGAGGATAGAATCTCTGCTGGAGATGTCTTCATTGGAGGGCTCTACATCTCATCTGGAGAGACTCTCGCAATCCATCTTCCAGAATCCTGCTCGCTCCTTGAGGTCTCCCCTCCCCCGGATGAGATGGATCAAAATAGACTCGTTTGGTACGGGCCAAGGGAGTTTCATGATGGAACTCCAAGAGTCGTTCTCGAAAGGAAGGCATTCTCTCCACTTTTCATCATCCCCTTTCTGATTCTTCCCCTCATTCTCCTCCTCTATCTCAGATCTCGCACTCAGAAAAGAAAAACAACCTCGGATGAGGAGGTCATCATCGAACTTCTTAAGGATGGTGGAGGAGAGATGCTCCAGTCCGAAATAGTCAGGAGAACCGGATTCTCAAAATCGAAGGTCAGCGTTCTCATCTCAAGACTTCAGAAGGAGGGTAAAGTTGAGAAGGTGATGAAGGGCAGGGAGAACCTGATCAGATTGAGGAGGTCATGAAAAGTCAAACAGGCTTTTTTGCTTCAGAAATTCTATCTTTTTAATCCACAGCCATTCCGGAGTCATCA
>JACIWD010000029.1 GCA_014361165.1 Candidatus Mnemosynella bozhongmuii | reverse complement strand
CATCTATGAGAACCTCGATCATTCTTACCTTTCCACCACCGAAAATCTCCTGAGAAACTGCCTGAGGCATCGCAATCGTTCTCGAAACTTCGGAAACAAGAATGAGATCCGGGCAAACAATCCTGTCTATCCCAAGAACTCTCTGAATCTCTCCGGTATGCTCGACCTCCTCAACTCTTGCAAGAGTTCTGAGAGCTCCAAGCCTCTTCGCAATGACACATGAGAGGAGATTCACCTCATCCACTCCACTAAGAGCAAGAAAAATATCCGCATTCTGAACGTCTGCATCCCTCAAAACCTGAAGCGATGTTCCGTCTCCCTCAACAACCCTTACATCAAGCTGAGATGCTCTCTCACATTTCTCAGAATCCTTCTCTATCACCGTAACATCGTGGTCTCTGCTCAGCATCATCGCTGCATGATAGCCGACTTCGCCTGCTCCGAGGATTGCTATCTGCATCGCTGAGAACTGAAGGTTTAAACAAGAAATACCTTTCGGAGTCAGAAGTATTTTTAAGGAGAATCGCCATTGAATGTCTGTGAGGATTTGCGGAGTTGATGAAGCCGGAAAGGGTGCGGTAATGGGACCTCTTGTAATAGCTGGAGTTCTGACAGATGATGAAGAGAGGCTGAGAAGTCTGAATGTCAGAGATTCCAAAACCCTTTCAAAGAGGAGGAGAGAGGAGCTTTTTGAGAGGATAAAAGAGATCTGCGAGATAAAAGTTGTTGAGATTCCAGCAGAAGAGCTCGATGAGAGGATGAGGGAAAAGACCATAAACGAAATTCTTCTTGAGAGCTACATCGAAATTCTTTCTGAGATGACTCCGGAGGTTGCGTATGTTGATTCTGTTGATGTCAGAGAGGAACGATTCGGAGGGAGACTCTCAGAGGCTCTGAAATGCAGAATCATCTCAAAACACAGAGCAGATTCAATTTATCCTCCTGTGTCGGCAGCCTCGATAACTGCAAAGGTTATCAGGGACAGGAGAATTGAGGAGATAAAAAGAGAGCTCGGATTTGATATCGGGAGCGGATATCCTGCAGATCCGAAAACAAGGGAGTTCCTTGAAAGATGGTTCAGAGAGCACAGAGAACCGCCTCCGCATGTAAGAACTTCCTGGAAGACTGTGAAGAGATTTCTCAGAGGTTCTTCGCTATTCTGATGACTTTTTCCACAACCTCGGTTGCTCTGTCTCCGAGAACATAGACAACGGGTTCAATCCCGAATCCTCCGGGATCAACTATGCACTCGGTGTCCTCGGGAAGATTTTCAAGGAGCTCCGAGATTTCATTGCTTCTCCCATTCCTCTCAACAACATGGAACTTCATCTGAAGTCTCTCCATGGCCCTCTTCACATCCTCATCAAACCTTATGTTGCAGATTGCTCTCTTCCCAGTTTTCTTCATTGCTTCGAGGAGGACTCTCGAAATATGTCTGCTGACACCAAATTCGGGCTTCATCGGAGCTCTGATGGTTCCCATAACCTCGATCAGTCTTCCGGGAATCGCTGCAACCTCTTCCGGTGAGCTCGCATCTTTTGATGCCATTGCAACATTCATTCTGACCTCCGGAAGAAGCTTCAAAACCTCCGGAGAACTCTCAAGAATCTCTATTGCGTTCTCAAGATCTTCAAGAATTTCGAATCTCTCGCCAAGAATTCTTGAACTTCTGATTTTCATGCAGAGATCGCAGCCCTCCTCCTTTCTGAGCGTCTGAGTGCAGAGGTTGCAGAGTCTGGAGCTTTCCCTCAGATTGAAGCATGCCTTGCAGAGATGCTCCGAGATCTCATTTCCGGATGAGCCTCTGAGAATCATTCCCGCTATCTCTGATGCAATTCCCTCAAATCTCCTTCTCTCATCATCCTCAAACTTCTGAAGAAGGGTTTCTCCGATTCTCAAATATTTGCTGACCATTGCCTGAGTTATCCCGAGCTTCTCCGCTATCTTCTGCTGACTCATTCCCTCCGAGGAGAGATTCCTGGAAATGAGGTATCTGAGGGCAGGAAGAACAGTCTCGCTTATCAGAATGCACGGAGGCTTCATCTGAAAAAATTTTGCTGAGATGCATGCTTAATTCTTTCGCAGAGAAGAGCGAAAAAGTTTTGTTCGGAGAGCTTCAAGAAAATAGCTCATGAGATATGTTATCATTGGAGGTCTTGCAGCCGGAACTTCTGCTGCTGCAAAGGCCAGAAGAACTGATGAAAACTCTGAGATTGTTCTGATAGAGAAATCTCAGTGGATCTCGCAGGCAACATGCGGTCTTCCGTATTTTCTCTGCGATGTCGTGAAGGAGGATTCCCTGCAGGTTATCTCTCCTGAAATCTTCTCAAAGAGATTCAGAATTGATCTGAGACTGAGAACAGAAGCCACTGAAATTGATCCATCTTCAAAAACTGTGAGAGCTGTGAGAGATGGAGATGAAGAGGAAATTGAATATGATAAACTTGTTATTGCCACGGGAGCATCGCCAAGCGTTCCCAAAATCGAAGGGGTTGAGCTGAACGGAGTATTCACGCTGAGATACATAGGAGACGCTCTGAGAATAAAAGAAGCAATGAAGAGCAGCGAGAAAGCAGTTATCGTTGGTGCAGGAATGATCGGTCTTGAATGTGCTGAAGCCTTCAGAGAGGCCGGTCTGAAAGTTGCGGTCATTGAGATTCTTCCCGAAATTCTTCCGAATTTTGATGAGGAGATGGCTTATATCGTCAGAAGGCATCTTGAAGAGAGAGGAATTGAGATTTTCACCTCTGAAAGAGTTCTCGCAATTGAGGGAGATGAGAGAGCTGAAAAAGTGATAACCGAGAGAAGGGAGATTCCTGCTGATCTCGTTCTCTTTGCAACAGGAGTGAGACCGAATGTTCAGCTTGCTGAGAGAGCGGGA
>JACIWD010000028.1 GCA_014361165.1 Candidatus Mnemosynella bozhongmuii | reverse complement strand
CGTTGCTGAAATGCCTGTTGAAGACATCATCCCGAATTACAGCGAAGTTATAAGAGAGGCAAGGGAGAGACTCGGTCTCTCACAGGAGGAGCTTGCCAGGAAAATCAAGGAGAAGGTCTCGCTGATAAGGAAGATAGAGAGGGGAGAGCTCACACCCGAGGAGAAGGTTGCAAGAAAGCTCGAAAAGGAGCTTGGAATAAAGCTGATGGAGAGAATTGAGTCTCCAAAGATTGAGAAAAAAGAGCTGCCCTCAACTCTCACACTCGGAGATGTTGTTGTCGTGAGAAGAAAGGGAGAATGATGGAAGAGTATTTTATCAGCGGAAGTATTGCCTCGGAGGTAAGGAATTTTGCTGTGAGGATTGCTGAGAAGGATCGATCTCTGATTGAGATAGCCGAGAAGGTTGAGGAGAAGATTCTCTCGCTTGGTGGGGAGATTGCCTTTCCGTGCAATCTCTGTCTGAACAGCGTTGCAGCACATTACACTCCGAACAGGGGGGAGGAGAGGAGACTGAAGAATGGTGATCTCCTGAGCATAGACATCGGTGTTCATGTTGATGGTTACATTGCGGACACCGCAACAACGGTCAGAGTTGGATCTGGAGATGATGAGATGAGAAAAATTGCAGAGGAGGCAATTGAGAGAGCTGCTGAGATAGTGAGAAGTGGGGTGAGGACCTCTGAAATAGGCGAGAGAATCGAGAAGTTCATCAGCTCTACAGGTTACAGAGTTGTCAGAGGACTGAACGGGCACAGCATAGACAGATTTCGGCTTCACGCAGGAATTACCATTCCGAATGAGAGATGCTCTGAAGCAGTGAGACTGAAGAAAGGAGATGTCATAACGATAGAACCCTTCATAACAAAGGGTTCACGAGAGGTTATGAGGGTGAGAGGGAGAATCTACAGAATCATGAGAAACGATCCAGGAAGGTTGAGGAGTGAGGAGGCAAAAAGGCTTCTTCAGAATCTCTCAGAGAGGTTTGGCTCTCTCCCATTCTCCATGAGGTGGGTTGAGGATGGAGGGGGTCTGGAGGAGCTCATCAAAAAAATGTGCATCCACGAATATCCAGTTGTTCTCAGCGCTGATAACTCCGAGGTTGCTCAGGTGGAGCACACGCTCATCGTCGGTGAGAACTCATGCGAGGTTATAACCCTGTAATAAGGGATTTTCTCGTGACAAGAGACCTCTGCATTTTTTCGGTTGTGGATTACAGACATCCCGATGAGCGGGTGAGGGCGCTTCTGAGATACATTCCTGATGAGAGGGGAGAGAGAAGGAGAAGGGGAGTTCCATACAGAAAGGTTGAGTTTGAAGAGTCCTTTGAGGTCATAGACAGAGACAGATATTCCGTGACCGATGTTCATGAGGTTCCGAGAAGCGAGATAATTGAGATTCTCAGACCTGTTGAGGGACTCAAAAAGGCAGTGAGAAGAAGTGAAAAGGTGAGAAAACTAATAAAGGTCATGAGAGGAATTCCCGAAGGGAAGATTGGGGTCACAGGCTCATATTTGTGCGAGCTTGAAGATGAGAGCTCTGATATTGATCTCGTGATATACGGAAGTTTCTGGGAGATTGCCAGGAGGAGGGTAAAGGAAGCAACTTTAAGCGGGGAGCTTGAAGAGCTCACGGAGGAAATGTGGAGGAGAATTTACAGGAAGAGAGACCCGGAGATATCGTTTGAGGAGTTTCTGATTCATGAAAAGAGGAAGTGGAACAGAGGAATGATAGATGATGTTTATTTTGACCTTCTCTATGTTTCTGAGGAGCCACCTCCCTTCTATCCGAGGGGCGAGAAGATTGGGAGAGCTGAGATTTTTGCAAGGGTGACCGATGCAGCTCACTCCTTCAACTCACCCGCAATTTACAGGGTGGATCATCCAGAAATTGAGGCTGTTCTCTCGTATACTCATACCTACGCCGGTCAGGCACTTGAGGGAGAGTTCATAGAGGCGAGGGGATGGATTGAGGAGCTTGGAGACGGAAGAAGAATTTTAGTAGTTGGAAGTTCAAGAAAGGCGAAAGGAGAATACATAAAATCAATAACGCTTCTGGAGAGATGCAAATGAACTGGAAGAAATGGAAACATGTGACGAAAATTGATCCTGATAGAGAGAATCCTCCAGAGCTCATAAAGGAAGTGGTTGAGAGCGGAACAGATGCGATCATGATCTCGGGAACACAGGGAATCACAAGGGAGAAGATTCTCTCGCTTCTGAATGAGCTTGAAGATGTTGAGATAGATGTCGTTCTCGAACCATCCCATCCAGATGCGGTTGTTGAGGGAATTCCTCTCTTCATCCCGTCCGTCCTGAATTCTTCAGATCCTCTCTGGATTCTCGGACACCATGTCAGCTGGGTGATGAAAGGGAAAGTGAACTGGAAGGAGGTTGTGCCCGAAGCCTATATAGTTCTGAATCCCGATTCCGCAGTCGGGAGAGTAACAAAGGCAAGAACGGAGCTGAAAAAGGATGAGGTCTGCGCCTATGCGGAGGTTGCCGAGAACTATTTCAAATTTCCAGTTGTTTACATTGAATACAGCGGAAGATTTGGAGATCCGGAAGTGGTAAGGGCTGTGAGGGAAAGACTGAAAAATGCAACCCTCTTCTACGGAGGAGGGATAGACTCGGCTGAGAAATCAAGAATCATGAGCGAGTGTGCGGATGTGATAGTTGTCGGGAATGTTCTCTATGAGAAGGGTCTGAAAGCATACAGGGAGACGATTTTGAAATGAACTACAGAGCTCTGTGGGAACTGACCAGATTTGAACACGCTCTTATGTATGGTTTTGCAGTTCTCATAGGTGCTGTCATCTCCGGAGGAGAGCTTCACAGAGTTCCAGTGATTTCCGGGATGCTGACCGCAATTTTCGTGGAGATGGGAACCTTTGCTCTGAATGACTACTTTGATCTCGAAGTTGACAGAAAAAATGAGAGATATGACAGACCTCTTGTCAGAGGAGACCTCAAGCCAGAGGTTGCCCTTTATCTCGGGATCATTACAATACCTCTGGGAATTCTCTTCTCAGCTTTCATCAACATTTACTGCTTTATTGTCGCTCTTTCTGTCGCTCTTCTCGGAATTTATTACGATGTCAGAATGAAGGAATTTGGAATTGCAGGAAATCTGTACATTGCCTTCAGCATGGCAGTTCCATTCCTTTTCGGAGGACTGATAACTCTCTCAGTCACGAAATCGCTTTTGATTCTTTTCCTCATGGCCTTCATCGCGGGTTTCGGAAGGGAGGTGATGAAGGGAATAATGGATGTTGAGGGAGACGCTCTCAGAAATGTGAGATCTGTTGCGAGGGTGATGGGGATAAATTCAGCAAAGAAAATATCCGCATTCTCCTATCTTCTCGCAGTCCTTCTGAGCCCGGTACCGTTCTTCCTTCCCGGAGCATACAGCAGAGATCTCCTTTACATCATCTTCATAATACCCGCAGATGCTCTCTTTCTGAAAGCAGCTTTTGAGCTGGTGAAAAAAGAGGGAATTGAATTTATTAGAAAATTGAGAAAAGAAACTCTCTATGCAATTTTACTCGGTCTCATCGGATTCCTCGCCGGTTCAATCTTTTAGAGTCTTCTGAAGCTTCCTCTCTGTCTCATTATCAGAGCGATGATCACGATCACAGCAATGGCTCCGATTGCACCGTAAATGATGAGCCTGTTTCTGAATGATGCCGCTTCAGCTTTTTCCTTTGCCTCAATTGCATATTCATAAGCTTCCTTTGCAGCATCTGATGCGCTTTTTGCAGTCAGAAGCGCTCCGTTGGCATTTCCTGCATTGTAAAGATTCTTGGCACTCTCAAGCAAATTCTCTGCATCGCTCAGCTTTGATTCAGCCATCGAAACATCTGCTCCAGCAGCTTTCGCTTCTTCTATCGCATCCTCCGCCTTTTCAATCTCGCTCTCAGCCTCACTTATAGCGTTGAGAGCATCAGAAATATCCGCATTTGTCACATATGCCTTGAGATCTATAACTCTGAGTGTCTGGCTCTCTCCACCATCGCTTACAGTCTGAAGGATTTTCGCAACAGTTATCTGAGTTCTTTTCTGCACCGCCGGAGCTTTTCCGCTCAGAACAACAGATATCTTCTCGAAATCCTGATGATCGACCTCTAAGGTGAATTCAGAGGAGCTCTTCGAAATCGTTTCAACCGGATTGTCGTCTTTGTCCAGAAGCTGAACTGTCCAGGAAACTGGAGACGCCAGACCTGTTTCAAAAGAGAGAATCGAACTCCCGAGAGAGTCTGCTCCCGGTCCTTCATCAAATGTTATCTTGATCGTGACATCCTCTCCCGCATACAGCTCTCCAACCGATGGAACGCTTTCCGGAATTAAAAAAGGACTCTGCTCATAGGTTTCTGCAAGAACAGCGGCCGAAAGGCAAAGAATGGAGAAAATCAGAAGGATTGACGCGAATTTCTTCATCAGAAATCATCCCCCTCATCTATTAATGGCTTCAGAGAGTCATCTTCGAAGAAGTCAACAACCTTCTCCTCGGTTTCGGTTGAGAGACTTCTGAGACTCTCCTGTGCTTCAAGAGCAATCTTCTGAAGTTCCTTCAGTCTCGGAATGTCGGTGACACCTGAGAAGAGAACAACCGCCGCAACTGAATTCGCTTTTGGAATCGGATGATCTCCCCCTCTGACCTCGGTCCCTCTTATCAGACTCTCAACCCAGAGCTTGGCCTTCTCTATTCCCTTCCTGTCAAGCTCCTCCGGAGGACCTGCAAGAAGAACAAGAGCTCTTTCAGCAGTTCTGACATCACACTGAATTGTCAGTCTACCCATCACAGCCCTTCTGACCAGAGAAGTGATTCTTGTGGTTGTGTCGAGAGATTCAAGAGAGGATCTCTCCTTTCTCCTTCCGAAAAGACCTCCAAGACCAACACCTTTCTTTCTCTTCACCTCTTCCGAAGCATAGCCCACGGCTGTGATGCCTCCTCCTCTCAGCGTATTTATTATCTCGGAGCTGTCAACCACCATCTCTCCAACGGAAGAGCTTCCTGAATTCCCTGCTTCGCCTGCTCCTATTAGAACAGAGAAGCGCCTCACTATCTCCTCATTCATGTATCTGTAAGCATCCTGAAGAGTTTCTCCCTCTCTCTTCCAGAGATCATTATCAAACAGGAAAAGATTATCAACCTCATTTATGAGACTCTTAAGACTTCTTGCAGCATTTAAGGAGTAGAGAGCTCCCTCATCTTTTGCAGGAAGAATTCCGAGAGCATAGACAGGTTCAATGTAAAGTCTTCTCAACCTTCTCGCAAGAACCGGAGCTCCTCCAGAGCCAGTACCTCCTCCAAGACCCGCAACAATGAGAAAGGCATCAACCTCATGAGTCCCTCTTTTGTCAATCGCACTCTGAATTGTGTAGATGTCCTCTGCAGCAACCTTTGCTCCGAGCTCATTGTCCGCTCCAACTCCGTGACCCTTGACTATTGATTGACCTATCAGAAGTCTGTCCTCCATCGGAATGTGCTTCAGACCCAGAAGATCTGCCTTTGCCGTGTTGATCGCGAGGGCTCTGACTATGGCGTTCTGCTTTGTCCTCTTGTCATACTCGACGAAAAGATCCACTATCTTGCCACCTGCCTGACCGAAGCCAATCATAAATAACTTCATTTCACTCCTCCTCGAAGCTTTGCCTTGGCTTTAATACTCCATTGTTAAGACGGCATATATTAAACTATTCCTCATCATCAAGAATCACGGACTCAACATCTGGAAGCTCTCTGTCAATGAACTCGTAGATGAACGCATCGCCGAAGAAGTTTGAGAGATGAAGTCTCTGGGGCTCAAGAACTGCATTGTTCCCGATTTTCACAAGAGGAGAGAGATCCGCTCCCGGTTCCGGTCTTGCAATTATCTGAAGAATTTTTCCTGTTTTCTGATCGAAAAAAATCTGATGGAATCTTCCTATTATTTTTCCATCCTCATAGAAGACTCTCTTCCCCACAAGCCACTTTCCAGAGATGCAAATCGTCCAGAAACTCGTCTTCTTTTTAATCTCGTGATAGAGCTGGTGCATGAGGTACTCCTTCTTTGCAACCTGGGGAATTGGGCATCCGAGAAGCTTTGCAATTTCTTTGAGATCGACGATATCGGAGAGAGATATTCTCTCCCCTCCAATTCTGAAGTCCTCGAAAATTGAGAAAATCAGACACTGGAGATACGCAAAGGGATAATAAATGTAGTGCTTTCCATGCTCCTGCTTTGCAAAGCTGTTCTCGGGATCAATGAGGAAGTCTCTGACAGCCTTTCTGGATATTTCTGTTATGAACTTCCTCAAAAATAAAGGATCAAAACTGGAGAGACCCTCTATTCCGGAGTCTCCATCAAGAGCATCTATCGTGAAACTCTCTATGAGAGCTTTCAGCCTCTCCTTTATTTTCTCACTCATCGGAACTGCATATTTCATGTAATGTCTCAGAGTTTCAGTGCTCACGGGTTCGAGCAAAAAGTTCCAGGGAAAAAGGTGGCTGGAATAATAGGCAAATGCCTTCTCTATGAGCTCATTTTTCATCCACTTCACCTTTTCTTTTTCCTGAGCTCAAAAGCTCTTTTCAGCAGATTTTTTATTACCACCTGTTCTCCTCTGTCCTCCTCAGCCCTCGTCCTCTCCTCTTCCTCAGCACTGCACATCCTCCACATCCAGAGACCAAAATCTGTTATCACATAGTTGTTCCCATCTTTCTTTATCACCGGGCATTTATCCCTTATTAGCTCTTCAAGCTCTCTTCTGAGCTGCTCATTGTAAGTCTGAGAGACGAGCTTTTTGTATTCTCTGTCCTGAATATCGCAGATTCTCTGGATTTCCTCCAGGGTGAGAGATCGGTATTCAACGAGAATGTTGAAGGCTATGAAGGCATACTCCCTGCTTCTTATCTGTTCCCAGCATTTGTCCATGAGATTCTCAAGACCGAGGTGTTTTTTAGCGGCCTCCTGAATTACCATGAACATGTTATTCATGATTCTGAATGCCTCAAAATCAGATGAGACCGGAACCTTGAGAATAATCCCTTCTGGAGAGATTCTTCCCTCAGAGAAATCGATATACGGAGATGGCTCCTTGAAAAATATGTCTGTTATCGCCCGGAAATAGCTCTCAGAAAGTGGCTCGTGTTCGCTGTCATAGGGAAAGACGTTATCCTTTCTCAGATCAAGGTCCGGTGCAAAATTGGCTGTCAGCTCAAGAAGCTCTCTTTTTATCTCGTCAACTTCCGAAACCGCTCTGTCCATCTTTTCCTTCATTGCCTGAAGTTTTCTGTATTCTCCCTCCAGCTGCAGCCTCAGCTTTCCGCTGACACCACGGTTTAGGAGCTCCTCTATCTCTCTGAGCTGCTCATCAATATTGCTCAGATTGACTCCCTTCCGATTCCAGAAAAGCCAGTATTTCTCCGCATACAGATTGGCCTTCTCATTGAAAGAGGTCTCGTACATCATCTCTCACTGAAATTAGAGGTTGATTGATTTATATTTTATCCATAAGAAGGTTCATCGAACATCCGCAGAAATCCTCTGGAAGAGGAGATTTAATATAGGGGTATCATTAAAAATCAAGTGGATGAAGAAAATCTTTGCCCTCATCCTCGTATTCGCATTTCTTGCCCTCTCCTCAACAGCAGAAGCAGTAGAGGAGTCCAGAGTGGAGATTCACTCCATCACCTTTTTCCTGAACTCAACCGAAGTTACCGTGAGGGTTGATTACAGCCTCGAGAGTTTAACAGAATTTTCGGTGAAGCTTTTCGGAGATGCCCCGATTAAAAGAGAGATCCAGAATTTATTCGATGGTGAGAACATTGAATTTCTGAGCGTGAGCGAATCCGAAGCATTTCTGAAGTTCGGAGTTCATCAATCTGTCCTCGAACCGGTGAGATTTGACAGGGAGATAAAAAATGTCTCCTTTGTTTTCAGCGACGGAACCACAATCACGGTTCATAACAGAACGGTAACACCGAGAGTTTTCTTCTAAAACTTCTTTTTCTTGAAGATTGGCGGAAAGTGTATCACATATGTGCCATCCCTTTTCAGAGCCATGATGATCTCATCTCTCTCAAAAAGAGCGTTGAGATTGAGCTCGTATCTTCCCGGTTCGATTATTCTTATGGATGCGACATCATCTGATTCGGAATCTTCGAGCTTCATCACCTTTCCTTCAGGAGGTATGCTTTCGGTTTCCCTCACCTCTTCAATTCTCTCATCAATCTTCTCAAGCTCTTTCTCCCTCTCCCTCACATATTCGAGAACTGTTTTCCTCCTCCCTTCATCTGCACTTCTGAGATAAAGAAACTTGTTCCATCCGCACTCACAGCCATGGAGAAGAGCCTCAGAGGAGTCCTCATAAATCTTTCCGCATTTCGTGCACATGTGGGGCATGCTATTCATCAACTCCAATCTTCACAATCGCACTTATGAGCCTGTGATCCTTTTTAACAGTCTTAATTTTGTTTGCAGGTCCTATTATCGTAACTCTTGTTTTCGGTTCCTTTCTGAGGAATCTCTCAAAAACACTTTTCTTCTCGTTCGAAGGAGGATAGCTCTCAATCTCTATTCCGGTGAAGTCTCCTGTTGCTATTTCAAGCATTGTTGTCTCTATCAGCTTGGCCTCCTCATCAGGCGTGAGGCCTGATTCAAGGATTATGATCTTGCCCTTCTTCACTTCATCGAGAATGAATCTGATTTTCTCCATTGTTGTCATCTCTTTCATGTGATCCTGAGAGACCACGTCGATCTGAACGTCCATCTCCTACCTCCTTCATCCGAAATATTTTGCCATGGCTTCATATAACTTTTCCATGTTATCACCTTTGAGAGCTGAAACCGGAACAACGGGGTGCTGCGGAAATGCACTTTTTATCCTCGCAGGAGATGCTCCCGGAAGATCTATCTTGTTCGCAACGATGATGATTGGAAGTTTTCGGGCCTCCATGTTCCCGACCACAGTGACGTTAACCTGCGTGAACGGATTATCGGTTGCATCCATCACGAGAAGGACTCCATCAAGGTCATTCAACCACTTTATCGCCTCAATTACCCCTTCAGTTGCCTCCTTCGCCCTTTTTCTTGCCTCCTCCTCGGACAAACCGTGATGAAGGAAATCATGAAAATCTATTTTTGTTGCAAGCCCGGGCATATCGACAATGTCAAGAGTGAGGGAATTTCCGTTTACCTTTATCTTCACCTTCCCCTTTCTTCTCGCCCTTCTTGTTTCGTGAGGAATTTTCGAAACGCCTTCAAAAAGATCTCTGATGCTCCATTCAGCCTCAGCTTCCCAGTCCATCACTATTCTGTTTGCAAGTGTTGTTTTACCGGCATTCGGAGGACCGTATATACCTATTTTCAAATCGTTCTTTCTGAAAAGTCTTCTGAGAAATCTTCTGAGTCCATCGACAAAGCTCATCGAAATCTCTCCGTCCCCTTTCACTATAATCTTTTTGGCCGTAGTATATAAATGTGAAGCCGGGACATTGGATTTTTATACTTCTCCTCCAAACTATCTTCTGACCGGTGAGTGAAATGGAGGGAAGGGTTCCAGTTCGCGAGATAATGACGAGAAATGTTGTTAAGGCATCTCCGGAAACTGATCTGGTTACTGCAGCCAAAGAAATGGCAAGGAGAGGAGTGGGGAGCATAGTGGTGACCGAGGACGGAACTCCTGTGGGAATAGTCACGGAGAGGGACATCGTTACAAAGGTGGTTGCAGAGGGGAAATCGCCATCTGAAGTCAGGCTGAAGGACATCATGTCCTCTCCTCTGATAACAGTTGATCCCAATGAGGATGTCAGGGAGGCGGCAAAACTGATGGTGAAAAGAGATATAAGAAGACTTCCTGTCGTCGAGGGAGGGGAGCTTGTTGGAATAATCACAGACACGGACATCATTTCAATCTCTGCTGAGATGGGCGAGATTATCGAAACACTTATGGAGATGAATCGTGAACCTCCTTTCATGGACGAGATGGAGGAGGAACTGCAGCAGGGTATCTGTGAGGGTTGTGGAAGCTTTTCCGAGAATCTGAAATTTGTTTCTGGAAGACTTCTCTGCGAGAGCTGCAGAGAGGAGCTTGAGGAAGAAGAGGAAGAATAATAACGGAGGGATTCTGGGATGAGAGTTGAGGAGATCATGTCAAAAGACTTCACTGTAATAAAAGAGGATGAGTATGTGACGAAGGTAAGAAAACTGATGAGAGAAAGAGAGTCCAGAGCTCTTCCCGTTGTCAATGAAAAGGGACATCTCATAGGCATTATCACAGAATCTGATGTTCTGAAGGTGACCTCGACAAAGTCAAATGTCACGATCGATGGCTTCGTCCGGGAGGTTCCACCGATCTATCCATTTTCAGAGCTCACAGAGCTTGCCGAGGCATTTGTTGGAACGGGTGAGGTGGAGCTTCCGGTGATAAAAAGCGAGGAAGATCCAGAGGTTGTTGGAATCGTTTCTGTGAGAGATCTCTTCAATGCGATTGAGGACAGAGATGTGAACAAAAAAGTTTCCGAAATAATGACCGAAGATGTTGTTGCGTGCTCTCCAGACGATCCGATCTCAAAGGTATGGAACAACATAATAGAGTTTGGATATACAGGATTTCCTGTTGTGAAGGATGGCTGCGTCATCGGAATCATCACGAGAAGAGACCTTCTGAAATATGGAAATGTGAGGATTGGGAAGGAGGACGAGAGGGGCTCAAGGCTCAGTCATTCTCCGAAAGTTGAGAAGGCCATGACCTCTCCGGTTCAGACAATTTCTCCAGATTCTCCTGTTAAAGAAGCTCTCGAGCTCATGAGAAAATTTGATATAGGGAGACTTCCTGTTGTGGATGAGAAGAGGAGACTCCTCGGAATTGTGGACAGATATGACATAATAAAGTGCTATTTTGAGGTGTGAAAATGAAGAGGTATTTTCCAGGTGAGAAGAAGTTAGATCCATCGAGCACAGCGCCTCTTGACAGAGGTCCGGTTGAGTTCAAGTCAAGGATCTCGGAGCATCCAGGAGACGTCATGAAGATAGCAACCAGGAACGTCGTGAGCGTTCCTCCAACGACAACAATCATGGGTGCAGCAAAGACGATGACGAAATACGGATTCAGGAGACTTCCGGTCGTCGATGCCGGTTCAAGAAGACTGATGGGAATCGTGAGCACGATGGACATAATAGACTTCTTCGGAGGAGGAAACAGATACAATCTCGTGAAGAACAAATACGGAGGAAATCTCCTCGCGGCGATAAACGAGGAAGTCAGGGAGATTATGGAAGAGAATGTGATCACAATCACCGAATATTATTCAATTAAGGAGGCTCTCAAAACTCTGAGAGAGAGAAATGTTGGAGCCCTTCCAATAGTGAACGATGAGAATCAGCTGATCGGAATAGTTACCGAGAAGGATTTCGTATTCATGGCATCCGAAGTTGAGAGTTTTGACATCTTTGTTTACGAGTGCATGACAAGAGATGTGAGAAGCGTGAGACCCTCTGTGAAAATAAGGGATGCATCAAAGGAGATGATCCAGAGAGGTTTCAGAAGACTTCCGGTCGTCGAGGATGGAATTCTTGTTGGAATCCTTACAGCTTCCGATATCGTGAGATATCTCAGCACAGGAGAGGCATTTTCAAAACTCGTCACAGGAAACATTGATGAGGCTCTCAATGTTCCAGTCTCGGAGATAATGTCAAAGGAGGTTGTTTTCATCTCCTCGGATGTTGATATAGCAGAGGCGGCAAGAGTGATGATGAAGCACGACATCGGAGCTCTTCCCGTGATTGATGGAGATGAGCTTGTTGGAATCATAACAGAAAGGGATTTCATAAAGGCAATGAGGGTGTGAAAATGAAAGTTGAAGAGCTTATGAACTCTCCGGTTTACTGCATTCATCCAGACGACTCTGTGGCTCACGCAAGAAACCTCTTTCTGAGCAAGAAAGTCGGAAGACTTGTGGTGGTTGAGGGAGAGAGACCGGTGGGAATAATCACAAAAACAGATGTTGCGATGAGGCTCAGAGAGGCTGAACCGGAATGGAGAAGGCGACCCATAGACAGGATTCCTGTTAAGCTGCTCATGACAGGGGAACTCATAACAGTTGATCCCGGGGAGGATGTGGAGGAGGCCGCAAAGCTTATGGTGGAAAATGAGATCGAGGGAATTCCTGTTGTGGAGAATGATAAGCTTGTTGGAATCATCACCTCAACCGACATGCTCTCCTATTACGTCTCGAAGGGATATGATGAGACGGTTGAGGAGGTCATGAAAAAAGAGGTTCCGGTTGTTCACAGATATCATTCGCTGAACAGCGTGATAGAGGAGATGGAGGAGAAGAAGGCAAAGAGAGTTATTGTTGTGGATGCAGAGAATCTTCCAATAGGAATCATAACAACCTCATCTCTTGCCTTTCTGACTCTTGTCAGAACCTCGGGAGAGATGCCGGAGAAAGAGATTAAGTTTGTCAGAAAGAGCGAGACAGGTGGAAGAAGGATGTACAGGGATGTCCACAGATTCATTCTCGTGGCTGAAGATGTCATGAGCTCTCCGCTCGTCACAGTCTCTCCAGAAGAGAAAGCATCTGAAGCAGCTCTGCTGATGAGAAAAGAGAGGATAGGCGGGCTTCCTGTTGTGAGAGACGGAGAGCTCGTTGGACTGGTGGAGAAGATGGATTTCGTGAAGAGAATAGTTGAAAGGGGTGAGTGAAGTGAAGCTCGAGGATGTGGTGAGTGAGCCCGTTTTCATAGACAAATCCGCAACCCTCTCAAATGCTCTCGATCTGATGGAGGAGGAAGACACGAGGAGACTTCTTGTCGTGAGAGATGGTGTTGTTGAAGGGGTCCTCACGCTGAGAAACATCATGAGAGAGCTCGGAAGCAGAAGACACGGGAATGTCTCTGCATCCTCTCTCAGAGTTGCAACTGCTGTCAGCAGTGCAGTGGAGCTCAGAAGTCCCGAAACCGAACTCGAAGATGTTCTCGGAAGGTTTGATGAGGTTTATGTTATCGTGGTTGGAGAATCAATGAAGAAGGATGAGGTACTCGGATGGGTCAGACCTGTTGATGTCATCCCTCATCTCAGAATCCAGGACAAATTCGCAGGAAATGTGATGAAGAGGGACCCCCTCACATTCACGCCTCATGAAAGGGTCATTCATGCAAGAAGATTGATGCTTGAAAGGGATGTTGGAAGAGCACCTGTTGTTGATGAAGGGAGGCTCGTTGGACTTCTGAGCGAGAGGGAGATTGCGAGAGCCGAAAGAGAGATAAGAGAAGATTTGAGCTCCAGTCAGCAGGAGAACAGATTCAGAACGATGATTGTGGAGGACATCATGACCGTCAATCCAAAGTTCGTTTACACGAATGACGGTGTTGAGAAGGTCATAGAGCTGATGAAAGAAGGTTATGGAGCTCTTCCTGTTCTGAACCTGGAAGATGAGGTTGTCGGGATTATAGCAAGAAGAGATATCATAAGGGCTGCGATAAATGATAGAGAGCATTCTGAGTGATATTCTCGGAATTGAGGAATACAGAGTAAGAGGGTTTCTCAGGAGAAGAGTGATCTCCAGGATTGGAGAGATAAAAGGAGCTGAACTTTACAGATTTGAAAAGGATGGTTCCGGTTACGAGCAGGGAACTGTTGTTGTTCTCGGTGATGAACCCAGAATTATCAGAGGATATCCGAAGATAAGGAGGGCTCTTCTTCTTGAGAGAACTCTGGAAAGACACTTCGAGCTTGTTCCAGAGCTTGCAGTCGAGGAGAAGATGAACGGGTACAATGTGAGAATCTGCATGATTGAGAACGAGCTTGTGGCATTAACAAGGGGCGGGTTTCCGTGCCCCTATACAACTCACAAGGCGAAAAAGCAGATAAACGAAGAATTCTTCAGAGACCATCCTGATCTGGTTCTTTGCGCCGAAGCAGTTGGTCCAGAGAATCCATATGTTCCAAAGGACATATACGGCGTTAAATCCCTTGATTTCTTTGTTTTCGACATCATGAGAGAGGACCTGAGGATTCCTGTGAAGGAGAAGATTGAGCTCTGCGAGAGCTATGGAATAAAAATGGCGAGACTTTTTGGATTCTTCAGGAGAGATCAGGCGAGCGAGGAGATAAAGAGAATTGTGAGAGAGCTGGGAAGGGAGGGAAGAGAGGGAGTTGTGATAAAAGATCCGGAGATGCTCGTTGAGCCCCTCAAATACACCAGTTCTGAGAGCAACTGCAGCGACCTCTCATATGGTTTCAGATTCTACAGCGACTATGCGGTTCACTTCTTCCTTTCAAGAGTCATAAGAGAGGCATTCCAGAGCTTCGAATTCGGTGAGGATGAGGAGGAGAGAAGGAAGAGGGCTGAGAGGATTGGAAAGAGCATTCTCGAACCGATGGTGGAGACAATAGAGAGAGTTTCAAAGGGAGAGAGGATAGCCGAGAGAATCACTCTCAGAGTTGACTCTCCGGACATCATTATCGAGTTTCAGAAACATCTGAGAAGAATGGGGATAGATGCCTCCTTCGGTGAGATCAGAGAGGAAAATGGGGAATATCTTGTTGAAATGTTCAGATATTACAACAGCACCACGGATAAGACGAAAGCGATTCTCGAAGGAAGAACATGGAGCTAAAGAGAGCTCAGGAATTCCTCCATTCTTCCGAGAGCCTCTTTTATTTTCTCTCTCGAAACAGCATAAGAACATCGAATGTACCCTTCTCCTCCCTCTCCAAAGACATCTCCGGGAATTACAGCAACACCCTTCTCTTTCAGAAGCCTCTCCGCAAACTCCTGAGAACTCAAACCGGTCTCTTTGATTGAAGGAAATGCATAAAAAGCTCCTTTCGGTTCAAAGCACTTCAGGCCTATTTTCCTGAGTCCATTTACCATTAACATCCTTCTTCTGTTATATTCATTTATCATCTCCCTCATCTCTCCATCACTGTTCAGAGCCTCAAGGGCAGCCATCTGGGCTGTTATGGGAGCGCAGAGCATGGTGTACTGATGAATCTTCATCATTGCAGCGATTATCTTTGAGGGTCCGAGAGCAAACCCTATTCTCCATCCAGTCATCGCATGAGATTTTGAGAATCCATCAACAACAACGGTTCTCTCCTTCATACCTTCGAGAGAGGAGAAGACCGTGTGCTTTCCGGCATAGGTCAGCTTGTTGTAGATTTCATCAGAGAGAACCACGAGATCATGCTCGACGGCAACATCAGCAATTTCTTCGAGGTCTTTTTTCCTCATGGTTGCTCCGGTCGGATTGTTTGGATAGTTGAGAATGAGCATCTTTGTTCTTTCCGTGATTCTCTCTTCAACGTCTTCGGCGGTTAACCTGAATTCATTCTCCTCCCTCGTTGGAACAGAAACCGGAATTCCATGAGAAAGAATCACGCACGGGCGATAGGAAACATAGCAGGGTTCAGCAATCAGAACCTCATCTCCCGGATCGACAAGAGCTCTTATTGCAAGGTCAATTGCCTCCGAAGCTCCTGTTGTTATGAGAATTTCGTTCTCAGGAGAGTAAAAGAGGGAATGCTCTTTCATGAAACTCCTGGAGATTGCTTCTCTGAGCTCGTAAATCCCCCAGTTTGAGGTGTAGGATGTGTAGCCCTCTTCAAGAGCATAAATGCAGGCCTCCCTGATCCTCCAGGGTGTAACAAAATCCGGTTCCCCCACTCCGAGAGATATAACATTCTCCATGCCGAGAAGAAGGTCAAAGAACTTCCTGATTCCTGAGGGAGGTATTTCCTCAACTTTTCTCGATATCATGGTGAGATCGCCAGTCTCCTATCTTTCTCTCTCTCATAGAGGATGTCGCCATCCTCCTTGTAAGTCTTCAGAATGAAGTGCGTGACGGTGTCCTTCACCTGATCGAGGGTTGCAATTTTATCCGAGACAAAGAAGGCAACCTCCTTCATGCTTCTGCCTCTGACGAGAAGGGAGAGATCATAGTCGCCTGAAACAAGTCTGAGGTCGACAACCTCCGGAAATCTTGCTATTCTGTCTGCAACCGCATCATATCCAACTCCTCTTTCGAGATGAATCTTGAGGTCAACAAGAGCGTAAACGTACTCTTCTCCTATCTTCTCCCAGTTTATCACGGTTTTATACTTCCTTATAACTCCCCGCTCCTCCATCTCCTTTATTATTTCCCTGACCTTCTCCTCAGGAATCCCTGTCATTTCGGCTATCTCGGCAGGGGTTACTCTTGCATCCTTTTCAAGAATCTCCAGTATCTCCCTCATTGAAAGAGAAGAGAATTTTACCTCATCTTAAACTTTTCCCAGGGGCAGTGCGAGGGAATTTGGAAAAGGATTTAAATCTTAAAATTCAGAATTCTTCCTGAGGTGTCCTAAATGTGCTGTGAGAACTGCAAGAAGATCATAGAAGAGGCGATTGAGCTGGGAAGAGACTACGAAATGAAGTATGTTGGATGCGCCCAGTCATCCTTCTCAGCAATAATCGATGCTCTCAGGAAAGCGGGAATAGAGCTGATAGAAGAGGATGTTGAAGAAATCTTCTTCAAGGCTCTTGTTGGAGTTTCCGGAGGAGTTGGAGCGACAGGAAGGGGCTCCTGCGGTGCCGTAACAGGAGCTTCTCTTGCAGTCAGTCTTGCGACAGGGATAGGAAGGAAGGAGCAGGAAAGAGACCCATCCTTAAGAGCCAGATCCTATGAGAACGTGAGAAAATACGTTGTCAGCAGATTTCTGGAGAGATTCGGAGGGATAACCTGCAGAGAAGTTCAGCTGTCGAGATTCGGAAAGGCATGGGACATGAGCAGACCCGACGTCATTCAGGATTTCAGGAGGAATGAGCTGGAGAACTGCAGGACTCCCGATGGGAGAACCATAAGGGACTGCACAATTGCGCTTGCTTCAGCATGGGCTGTTGAGGGAATCCTCGAGATTCTTAAGGAGAAAGATGTTCGAAAATCGTAATAGGTGGTAAAGATTAGCTTCGAAAGAGTTTTATGAGGGAAAGAAGACATTGTCATTCATGACCGTGAAGAGAGAGATGACAAAAAGATTTCTTGAAGATGCGTATGCCGGAGAGAGCATGGCGCACATGAAATACATGATATTCTCCGAGGTTGCTGAAAAGGAAGGATATCCGAAAGTTGCAAAGCTTTTCAGGGCAATAGCGTTTGCGGAACTGGTTCATGCGAGAAATCATTTCAGAGCTCTCGGGCACATATCGAAAACTCTGGAAAATCTTGAGAGTGCAAGAATGGGAGAGGAGTTTGAGATAGAGGAGATGTATCCGGTTTATCACAATGCCTCAATCTTTCAGAATGAGAAAGAAGCCGAGATTTCAACCAGATATGCGCTGGAGGCAGAGAAGATTCATGAAGAGCTCTACAGAAAAGCAAAGGAAGAGGTTGAAAAGGGAAGGGATTTTGAGATAAACAAAGTTTTCGTCTGTCCTGTCTGCGGATACACTGCTCTGGAGGAGGCTCCGGAACACTGCCCGGTTTGCGGTGCACAGAGAGAGAAGTTCGTGGAATTCTGATCTTCCTCTTTTTTCCTTCTCCGACTGGAAGAGTTTTAAGTAATTATGCAGGCTGAGGAAAGGGATTAACAAAATAAAACATATGCGGAGAGGGCCGAGGCCGGGAATCGAACCCGGATCGTGGGATCCACAGTCCCAC
>JACIWD010000027.1 GCA_014361165.1 Candidatus Mnemosynella bozhongmuii | reverse complement strand
TGGTCTGATTTTAATCACAAACGGTTGGACAAAATAGAAGAATACCAATTTCAATCCCATTTTGGTCTGATTTTAATTTCAGTACTGTTTTCTGCTTTGATCCGATCATCTACATTTCAATCCCATTTTGGTCTGATTTTAATATGAGACCCCCCCACAAAAAATCAAACACCAATCGTGATTTCAATCCCATTTTGGTCTGATTTTAATACAAACAATCAAAAAAAAACCTGATGAAATCTAAAGGATTTCAATCCCATTTTGGTCTGATTTTAATTTTTTTCTACACGGAGCTCTACAAGGTCAAATGACCAATTTCAATCCCATTTTGGTCTGATTTTAATTCGAAAGAGTTTCTGTGATGAATGCAATCGCAAATATTTCAATCCCATTTTGGTCTGATTTTAATGAAAGATAGAAAACCACCTAGAGTTCGTCTGGGTGAAATTTCAATCCCATTTTGGTCTGATTTTAATATAAATTTTCTCTACACGTTCATATGTCGCAGAACTATTTCAATCCCATTTTGGTCTGATTTTAATACGATGCCCCTATCGATGAGTGATGGCTGTGTCCGCATTTCAATCCCATTTTGGTCTGATTTTAATCGAATCATTCATGATAAAGCCATCACCCGAACAAAAAAATTTCAATCCCATTTTGGTCTGATTTTAATCAAAAGGGCTACTAGGGCAAAGGAAAGCTAGGCAGAATTTCAATCCCATTTTGGTCTGATTTTAATGATATGCGTATGCTGCTGCTGTTTTAGTGTCTTTGTCATTTCAATCCCATTTTGGTCTGATTTTAATATAGCACTAATCAGAAACAAAGAATTTAGTGCATATGAATTTCAATCCCATTTTGGTCTGATTTTAATGACAATAGAAGACCTATTCAATGACTTCACAGAAAAAATTTCAATCCCATTTTGGTCTGATTTTAATACATGTCCAAAAATTTTATTTTCGCTTTTTGAAATTCCTCATTTCAATCCCATTTTGGTCTGATTTTAATCTCTATCAAATTAGAGGGAGAAGATACAATCAGCATATTTCAATCCCATTTTGGTCTGATTTTAATGGTTCTATGAACCCTTACTGACCCACACACATATTATAATTTCAATCCCATTTTGGTCTGATTTTAATACTACTACCGTTTTTATTAGTTTTACTTGCTTGTTTATTTCAATCCCATTTTGGTCTGATTTTAATGGAGCCGATGAAGATAGGTTTACTATTCGCGGTGACATTTCAATCCCATTTTGGTCTG
>JACIWD010000026.1 GCA_014361165.1 Candidatus Mnemosynella bozhongmuii | reverse complement strand
CAATTGTTTACGCTCTTATATACTTCACCGGACCTCTCTGGATTGCAAAGTATCTCGAACCAGGGAAGAGACTCACGAAAGCGGAGGGTGAGGAGAAATGAATCCTCTCTCAGCAATCCTGATAGTCCTCGGTCTGATTTTCGGCTTCATAGGAGTTCTCGGAGTTCTGAGATTCCCTGATTTCTACACCAGAATGCATGCATCAACGATATGCCTGACCTTAACGCCAATCCTCATCATCTTCGGAGTGATCATAGAGGCAATTCTTCGTGGAGGCATGGACAACTATGTCATAGCCATTCATTCTTTCATAGCTCTCGCCGCTCTGCTCGTCACAAATGCCACCAGCAACCATGCACTGGCGAGAGCAGCACACAGAAGTGGAGTTGAGCTCGATGTCATCTCGGTTTGCGATAAACTTAGGGAAAAGGAAGGAAATCTGAAGGAGGGTGAATGATGGATATTTTCAGCATTGCTCTCACTCTCGTGCTTCTGGTCACTCTGGTCGGAGCTCTTGCTGCGGTTTATTTCAGAGACCTTCTCAATGCTGTTATCGCTCTCGCTGTTATGAGCGGAGGTCTCGCAATAGCCTTCTTCATGATGGAGGCTCCCGACGTTGCGATAGCTGAAGCCGCTCTCGGAGCGGGAGCCGTCACAGCAATTTTCATCCTTGCAATAGGCGAAACCGAAAGGGAGGAGAGAGAATGATGAAGAGGAAGGCAATTGGAATTTCCGCAGTTCTTCTGATTTTCGGAATTCTTGTTGGAGGTTCGTTCATGCTTCATCCATTCGGGGCACCGGATTACACATTCCCTCTGAAGCAGGGGGACTCGTTCTATCAGAGAACAGCTACAGATGATTATTACATTGAGAGAGGAAAGACAACGGAGGAGAGTGCTTCTGCCAACATCGTTGCAGCGGTTCTGTTCGATTACAGAGGTTATGATACTCTCGGAGAAGCAACGGTCCTCTTCACGGCAGTGGCCGGTGCAACCGCAATGTTCAGAAGAGAGAGGAAGGGTGATGAAAATGAGTGAGAAACCCTATGAGCTCTCGATAATTGTCAGAACGGTTTCGAGAATTCTCTTTGGTCTGATTCTGGTCTTCGGCTTCTATGTCATCGTTCACGGTCACATAACACCTGGAGGAGGCTTTCAGGGAGGAGTTGCAACAGCTCTCGCAGTGATAATGCTCATCGCAGCATATGGCTATGAGGGAATCGTCTCGGAGGTCAGGGAGAAGCTTCTCGAGAAATTTGAATCTCTTGGAGCAATAATGTTCTGGGCACTTGGACTTGTTGGAGTTTTCGCCGCTGCAACATATTTCGCTAATGTTCTCTACAAGGGAACTCCGGGAGAGCTGATAAGCGCTGGAACCATTCCTCTGATGAACATTGCGGTTGGAATGAAGGTCGCCTCTGGAGTGGCTGCTCTTGTCATCATCATGTCAATGGGGATGTATGGCGTGAGAAAGAGGAAAGCTGGGAAGGAGGGTGTTGAGGAGTGATAGAGGGATATCTTCCATACATTTTTGCAATCTCTCTCTTTGCTCTCGGACTCGGGACGGTAATATGGAAGAACAATCTGATCAAGATTCTCATAGGTCTCGATATCATGGAGAGTGCTGTTCATCTCTTCCTTGTATCCCTGGGATACAGGACAGGAGGAACAGCCCCAATATGGACGGGGATAAGCTCTGAGGAAACTGTATTTGTTCTTCCCATTCCGCAGGCACTCACACTGACCGCAATCGTCATAGGTCTCGCAACCCTTGCCATGGCTCTCAGCATCACGGTTAATGTTTACAGGCATTACGGAACTCTTGACATCAGGGAGATCAGGAGGTTGAGAGGATGAATCTGATGGAACATCTTGCAATTCTCGTGGTTATAACTCCGCTGTTCGGAGCATTCGCAACTCCGTTTGTCTCTCTCGGCGGAAGAAAAGTATCTGATATCTGGGCTTCTCTGATGAGCGGTCTGGCATTTGTCTTCAGCATTCTCCTTCTCTCGCAGGTTCTGAACTCAGGAGTTGTCATCTATACCCTCGGAGCGCCAGATCCAGCGGTGGCAACAGTGGAGCATAGGGGACTCATCTTTCCGGTCAGAATCCTTCTCGAAGTTGATGCATTAAGCGCTCTTCTGGCTCTCATCATCTCGCTAATAGCCTTTCTGGCATCGATTTACTCATGGAGATACATGGAGCATGACACGGGGATAGAGAAATTCTACACTCTCTATCTGCTCCTCCTCACCGGAATGCTCGGACTTGTGCTGACAGGAGATATCTTCAACATGTATGTCTTCCTCGAAATAATGTCAATCTCGGCCTATGCGCTCGTTGCCTTCAGGAAGGAAACCTTTGAGGCTGTTGAGGCAGGAATAAAATATCTTGTGGTTGGTTCAGCAGCCTCAACAATGATACTCCTTGCCGTTGCAATTCTCTACGGTGTCTACGGTTCTCTCACAATAGCCCAGCTTGCACACCTCATTAAGGCATCTCCATCTCCTCTCATCTGGGGCGCTCTGGCTCTCTATTTAACCGGTTTCATAATGAAGGCTGGAATTGTTCCCCTTCACATGTGGCTCATAGATGCTCATCCAGCTGCACCCTCATCCATTTCAGCGCTCCTGTCGGGAGTTGTGATAAAGACCGGAGCATATGCGATAATCAGAATTCTCTTCACGCTCTACGGCATTGAGGTGATGAACAGGGAACTGATAGGCTGGCTCATAGTAATCATTGCGGTCATAACAATGTTCGTTGGAGGCTCTCTCGGTCTGATTCAGCAGGATCTGAAGAGGCTTCTGGCATACAGCTCGGTCTCGCAGATGGGTTACATAGCTCTCGGAGTTGGAATAGCTCTGATTGCCTTCAATCAGACCGCAGGAGATGTCGGGCTGATTGGAGCTCTCTTCCACCTGTTCAATCATGCCATCATGAAGGGAATGCTCTTCCTAATCTCCGGAGTCATCCTGCATCAGATTGGAACAAGGAACATAAACGAGATGGGCGGATTGATCAGAAAGATGCCGGTCACTTCATTTTGCTTCATCGTAGGAGGTCTTGCAATCGCAGGAGTTCCTCCGTTCAATGGCTTTGTTTCGAAGCTGATCCTCTATGAAGCGAGTGCAATGATCTCTCCGGCTCTTGCTGTGATAGCGGTGATCTCAAGCGCTCTCACACTCGGTATGTATCTCAAGGTCATTCAGACAGCATTTCTCGGAAGGGTTCCAGAAGAGCTTGAAGATGTAAGGGATCCGCCTGCTTCGATGCTTGTTCCAATAGTCCTTCTCACAGTCCTTATAATCATCTTCGGAATTCTTCCAGCTCTTCCGATTGATTCGGTCATTCTTCCCGCAGTTGAAGCAGTGAAGGCTCAGTCGAGCTACATCTCAGCAGTCTTGCCATAACAGGAGGGAATCAAAAATGGTGTTCGGGATAGAAACAGGATTTGGATACTGGAATCCTATCGTCTGGGTAGCTCTCTTTATTCTCATGTTCATTGGAGGCTATCTGATTGCGAAGTATGCGGAAGGAAGAGCAATGCCATACAGGGGAGATGAATACGAGAGCGATGTCTTCCTCTCCGGATTTGGTGAAAAGGAGCAGAAAGAGCTCTCGTATCCTTCAAAGCATCTCTACTGGGGTTTCAGAAAGGCTCTTGAAGGTGCATGGTACAGGGCAGCAGTTGAGGAGCACAGCGGAATCCTCACAACATATGTCTTCTGGATTGTCATTCTCCTGCTAATCCTCCTAATCATCGTAATCCTCGGAGGTGCTGCATGATGCTTCAGAAGTATATAGCAAAATCTCCTTGGGTCTTTCACGTGAACACAGGGGGTTGCAACGGTTGCGATATTGAAATTCTCGCAGCTCTTACGCCGAGATATGATGCTGAGAGATTTGGGGTGAAGCTTGTTGGAAGTCCGAGGCATGCTGATGTGCTTCTTGTTGCCGGACCCGTGACTCACAGTGTTGTTGAGAAGATCAGGAGAATTTACGAGCAGACACCAGATCCGAAGCTTGTCATCGCAGTGGGTGCATGTTCAATGGGATGCTCCGTTTTCCAGGACAGTTTCTGCATAGATGGACCTCTTGATGAGGTGATTCCAGTTCATGTCTACGTTCCCGGA
>JACIWD010000025.1 GCA_014361165.1 Candidatus Mnemosynella bozhongmuii | reverse complement strand
GTGATGTTATAAAGATCATAAGGAAGAGTCCCACAGCCGGGGAGTCGGTCACCTACAGATATGTTATTGAGTGAGGTGTTGTTTTGATGATTGACAGAAGGGTTCTCTCAAAAGCTTATTTTACAAAGGAGAAAATAGCCCAGCATCACATAGAGTCCTTCAACGAGTTCATAGACAGAGGTCTTCAAAAGGTCATAGATGAGCACAGGATAATAGAGACGGACATTCCTGAGACCTATGTGGAGCTCGGGAAGATATATGTGAAGAAGCCAACTGTTGTGGAAGCAGACGGTCTCGAGGCACCCATCTATCCGAGGGATGCAAGGCTGAGAAACCTGACATACAAGTCCTTCCTCTATCTCGAAATGGCGATTTTTCAGGACGGCACAGAGGTTGACAGAAGAGTGGAGAAGATTGGAGAACTTCCAATAATGGTGAAGAGCAAGATGTGCAATCTTTATGGTTTGAGCGATGAGGAGCTTGTGGAGAAGGGAGAAGATCCCACTGATCCGGGTGGATATTTCATAGTCAATGGTTCTGAGAGAGTTCTCATGACTCTTGAAGACCTTGCACCGAATAAAATTTTTGTGGAATATGAGGAGAGATACGGAGACAAAATTGAAGTTGCAAAGGTATTCTCGCAGAGAAGAGGATACAGAGCCCTTGTTGTTGTTGAGAGAAACAAGAATTCAATTCTTGAGGTCTCCTTCCCCTCTGTTAACAGAATAAACTATGTGACTCTTGTCAGAGCTCTCGGGCTTGAGTATGATCAGGATATCGTGGAGAGCGTTTCGGATGATCCGGAGATCGTGAAATTCATGCTTGAGAATCTTGAGGAAGCAGAGGTTGAGACAACAGAGGAGGCGATAGATGAAATTGGCAAAAAGGTGGCGGCCGGTCAGGCAAGGGAATACAGGAGGAAGAGAGCTCTCTACGTTCTCGACAAATATCTGCTTCCGCACCTCGGTGATGGAGAGGAGGACAGGATAGCAAAGGCCCATTTCCTTGGAAGAATGGCAGAAGCATGTTTTGAGCTTGCTCTGGGAAGGAGAGGCGAGGACGATAAGGATCACTATGCAAACAAGAGACTCAAGCTTGCCGGAGATCTCATGGAGGATCTGTTCAGAGTGGCATTCTCAAGACTCGCAAGAGATATCAAGTATCAGCTTGAGAGAGCCAGCACGAGACACAGGGAGCTGAGCATAAGCACTGCAATTCGTTCAGATGTTCTCACGGAGAGAATAATACATCCTCTCGCAACAGGAAACTGGGTTGGTGGAAGAACAGGCGTTTCTCAGCTTCTTGATGCAACAGATTATGTTTCTGTTCTCTCTCATCTCAGGAGAGTTATCTCGCCTCTCTCAAGATCTCAGCCGCATTTCGAGGCTAGAGATCTCCATGCCACGCAGTGGGGAAGAATCTGTCCTTCAGAGACTCCGGAAGGTCCAAACTGCGGTCTTGTTAAAAATCTCGCGCAAACTGTTGAACTCTCAATAGGTCTTGAGGAAAAAGAGGTTGAGAACATAAGGAGAGAACTTCTCAATCTGGGAATGGTTCCGATAAGAGGTGATGGAATTGGATGGAGAATCTAAAAGAGCGAGAGTTTTCATAGACGGTGCTCTTGTTGGCTATCACCACAATCCCGAGAAGCTTGTTGAAGAGCTGAGGAGAATGAGAAGAGAGGGTAATCTCTCATCTCAGGTAAACGTTGCATATCACGAGCACAGGAATGAGGTCGTGATAAATACGGACAGGGGAAGGGCGAGAAGGCCGCTCATAATTGTTGAGAACGGAAAGCCGCTCCTCACCGAGGAGCACATTGAGAAGCTCAAGAAGGGTGAGCTGAAGTTTGATGACCTTGTGAAGATGGGAGTGATCGAGTATCTTGATGCTGAAGAGGAGGAGGATGCATACATAGCTGTCAGCGAGGATGAGCTCACACCAGAGCACACGCATCTTGAGCTCGATCCATCTCTGATTCTCGGAGTATCTGCAGGATTGATTCCATACCCGGAACACAATGCATCTCCAAGGAATACCATGGGTGCGGGTATGATGAAGCAGTCACTGGGACTTCCTTCCGCAAATTTCAAGATGAGGGCTGACACAAGAGCGCATCTCCTTCACTATCCTCAGAAGCCAATAGTGAGGACGCAGACAGCAGAAGCAATAAACTTTGACTCACGCCCTGCGGGTCAGAACTTTGTTGTGGCAATCCTTTCGTATGAGGGATACAACATAGAGGATGCCCTCATAATGAACAAGTCCTCCATTGAGAGAGGACTTGCAAGAAGCCACTTCTTCAGAGTTTACGAAATTGAGGAGAGAAGATATCCCGGAGGAGAGTATGATTCAATCGAAATTCCCGGTCCGGATGTCTTCGGAGCGAGATCAGAAGAGGCATATGCTCATCTTGATGAGGACGGAATAATATCTCCGGAAGTCAGAGTTGGGCCAAATGATGTGCTTGTTGCCAAGACGAGTCCTCCGAGATTCCTGGAGGAGCCAACCGATTTCGGTCTGGCTCCACCGCAGAGAAGGGAGAGCTCCCTCACGGTGAGATCCAATGAGAGCGGTGTTGTCGATACCGTCATCATAACGAGAAGCGAGAACGATTCCACACTTGTGAAGGTTCGGGTCAGGGACGAGAAGATCCCGGAGCTCGGAGATAAATTTGCTTCAAGACACGGTCAGAAAGGAGTTCTCGGCCTCATTGTTCCTCAGGAAGACATGCCATTCACAGCAGATGGAATCGTTCCAGACCTCATCATAAATCCGCATGCAATTCCTTCGAGAATGACAGTTGGACACGTTCTCGAGATGATAGGCGGAAAGGTTGGCTGTCTCGAAGGAAGGTTCATAGATGGAACTGCATTCTCGGGAGAGGACGAGGAGTCTCTGAGGGAAGCCCTGAAGAAATTCGGATTCTCCCATACTGGAAGGGAGGTCATGTATGACGGAATCACAGGAGAGAGATTTGAGGCTGACATCTTCATAGGAGTCATTCTGTATAACAAGCTGTATCATCTCGTGTCATCCAAGATTCATGCACGTTCCCGCGGTCCTGTTCAGGTTCTCACCAGACAGCCAACAGAGGGAAGAGCCAGAGAGGGAGGTCTGAGATTCGGAGAGATGGAGAGGGATGTCCTCATAGGCCATGGAGCAGCTCTCGCCCTGAAGGAAAGGCTTCTGGATGAATCCGATAAGGTTGTGGAGCTTGTATGCAACAGATGCGGTATGATTGCAACCTATGATAAGAGAAGGGACTATGCCTACTGCCCGAACTGCGGTTCTGAGACCGAGATTTACAGGGTTGAGATGAGCTATGCATTCAAACTTCTTCTTGATGAGATGAAGGCAATGGGTATAGCTCCGAGATTGAGACTCGGAGATGCGGTGTGAGGTGAGCTCTCATGCCAATTCCGGTCACACCGAAAAGGATTGAAAGCATAAAATTCGGAATTCTCTCTCCGAGAGAGATAAGGAGGATGAGCGTCACAAAAATAATAACTGCGGATACCTATGACGATGACGGATTTCCGATCGAAATGGGTCTGATGGACCCGCGTCTCGGTGTTATTGATCCCGGTTTGAGGTGCAAGACCTGCGGACAGAAAGCAGGTGAGTGCCCGGGTCATTTCGGACACATTGAGCTTGCCGCTCCGGTCATCCATGTTGGTTATGCGAAGGTCATAAAGAAGATTCTCGAGGCAACCTGCAGGAAATGCGGTCGGCTGAATCTCAGAGAGGAGGAGAAGAAGAAATTCCTCGAACAGATAAATGCAAGGAAGGAGATGGAGCTTCCGTATGACGACATCATAAACAGGGTTTTCAAGGAGGCAAAGAAGGAAAAAGTCTGCGTTCACTGCGGTGAAGAGCAGAAGGAGATAATTCTCGAGAAGCCCACAACATTCTATGAGGGAGATCACAGGCTCACTCCAACCGATGTGAGGGAGAGGCTCGAGAGAATTCCGGATGACGATCTTGAGGTCATGGGACTCGATCCCGAGAATGCGCGTCCCGAGTGGATGGTCCTCACCGTTCTTCCAGTTCCTCCAGTTACGATGAGGCCCTCGATCACTCTTGAGAGCGGTCAGAGAAGCGAGGATGACCTGACTCACAAGCTTGTGGACATAATAAGAATAAATCAGAGATTTCAGGAGAACAGAGATGCCGGAGCGCCGCAGCTGATAATAGAGGACCTCTGGGAGCTCCTCCAGTATCATGTGACAACCTATCTCGATAACGAGGTCTCCGGCGTTCCACCGGCAAGACACAGAAGCGGAAGACCTCTTAAAACTCTTGCGCAGAGACTTAAAGGTAAGGAAGGAAGATTCAGAGGAAGTCTCTCAGGTAAGAGAGTTAACTTCTCGGCCAGAACGGTTATATCTCCAGATCCGTGTCTGAAAATCTACGAGGTTGGAGTCCCGATTGAAGTTGCAAAGGAGCTGACAGTTCCGGTTTATGTCACTCCAAGAAACATCGAGGAATGCAGAGAATATGTCAGAAGAGGTCCAGACAATCATCCCGGAGCGAACTATGTTAAGAGACCGGATGGAAGAAGGGTCAAGATAACAGAGAACAATAAAAACGAGCTCGCGGAAATGCTTGCTCCCGGCTGGATTGTGGAGAGGCAGCTGAAGGATGGAGATATTGTTCTGTTCAACAGACAGCCATCTCTGCACAGAATGAGTATAATGGCTCATGAGGTCAGAGTTCTGCCTTACAAGACCTTCAGATTGAATCCAGCAGTCTGTCCGCCTTACAATGCTGATTTCGATGGAGACGAGATGAATCTGCATGTTCCGCAGACAGAGGAGGCAAGAGCAGAGGCCAAAATCCTGATGCACATTCAGGAAAACATACTTTCACCGAGATTCGGAGGACCAATCATCGGAGGAATTCATGATTACATAACCGGTCTCTATCTCCTCACCCGCGGAACTGTTCTTTTTGATGAAGATGACACGATGAAGCTCATAAGAAATCTTGATCTCAAACCTCTTCCGGAACCATATGAGGTCAGGAACGGAAGGAGATACTGGACAGGAAAACAGATTTTCAGTCTAGTCCTTCCAGAGGGACTGAATCTCAAATATCAGGCTGAAATCTGCAGAGGATGCGATGTTTGCAAGCAGGAGAACTGCGAACATGATGCATTTGTTGTGATAAAGAACGGAGAGCTGATATGCGGAACCATTGATGAGAAGGGTATAGGGGCATTCAAAGGGAAGATACTGGATGCGGTGGTCAAGAAATTCGGTCCGGAGGTTGCCTCGAAATTCCTGGATAATGCAAACAGACTTGCCATAAGAAGCATCATGCACTTCGGATTCTCATTCGGAATAGACGATGAGGACATACCGAAGGAGGCAAAGAGGCAGATAGCTGATGTCATAAAGAAGGCTGAGGAGAGGGTTTCAAAGCTCATAGAGGCTTATGTTAATGGTGAGCTCGAACCTCTTCCCGGAAGAACGGTTGAGGAGACAGTTGAGCTGAAGATCATGCAGGAGCTTGCAAAGGCAAGAGATACTGCTGGAGAGATCGCGGGAAGATATCTCGGTCATGAAAACTCTGCGGTCATCATGGCGGTCTCGGGAGCAAGGGGTTCCATGCTCAATCTGACTCAGATGGCGGCATGTGTCGGTCAGCAGTCAGTGAGAGGGGAGAGAATCAAGAGAGGCTATTATGGAAGAACTCTTCCGCATTTCAAGATAGGGGATCTCGGAGCCAGAGCAAGAGGTTTTGTGAGCAGCAGTTACAAGGATGGACTCTCTCCAACAGAGTTCTTCTTCCATGCCATCGGAGGAAGAGAGGGTCTCGTTGATACTGCTGTGAGAACTTCTCAGAGCGGTTATCTCCAGAGGAGACTCATAAATGCTCTTCAGGATCTCAAGGTGGAGTATGACGGAACAGTGAGAGACGCGAGGGGCACAATCATTCAGTTCGTTTACGGAGAAGATGGAGTGGATCCGGCAAAGAGTGATTATGGAAAGTCCATAAACGTCCGTGAAATCGTTTCCGAGGTCCTCGGAGAGGAGGGGGAGGAATGAACGTTCTGAGTGAGGATGAGCTGAACAGAAGGATTGAGGAACTGCCCCTTCCAGAGAAGATAATAGAGGAACTGAAAGAAGCTCTGAAAGGTAAGAGAGTCACAGAAGAGAAGTTCAAAGAGATTGAGAAGAGAATACTTGAGGAGTACTCCAAGAAGATCGTTGATCCCTGTGAGGCAGTTGGAATAGTTGCAGCTCAATCGATCGGAGAGCCCGGAACTCAGATGACGATGAGAACATTCCACTATGCGGGTGTCGCGGAAATAAACGTCACTCTCGGACTTCCCAGATTGATAGAGATTCTCGATGCCAGAAAGACCCCAAGCACTCCGATGATGACGGTTTATCTTGAGGAGGAATACAGATATGACAGGGAGAAGGCAAGAGAGATCGCATGGAGAATTGAGTCCACAAGAGTGATAGACATAGCAACAATTCAGACAGATCTCACCGAAATGAAAATCATTGTGGAGATGAATGAGAAGAAGGCAAAGCAGCGGGGCATAACAATTGAGGAGCTCTTTGAGAAAATTGCATCCTCTGTAAATGAAGAGGCGACTTATGAGGGGAACAGAATAATAATTTCTCTTGGAGAACCCTCATACAGAAAGCTTCTCCAGCTTGCGGAGAAAATAAAGAACATCAACGTTAAGGGAATCGAGGAGATTCGAAGAGTGATTATAAGGAAGGAGAATGATGAGTATGTTCTCTATACCGAGGGTTCTGCTCTGAAAAAGGTTCTCCAGCTCGAGGGTGTTGATTCGAGAAGAACAAAAACAAATAACATAAACGAGATTGCAGAAGTTCTCGGAATAGAGGCTGCTCGAAACGCAATAATAAATGAGGCAATGGAAACACTTGAGGAGCAGGGTTTAAATGTTGATATTCGTCATATCATGCTTGTAGCAGATATTATGACCGCAGATGGAGAGCTTAAGCAGATAGGAAGACACGGAGTTGCCGGAGAGAAGACAAGCGTCCTTTCGAGAGCAGCCTTCGAGGAGACGGTGAATCACCTGCTTGAGGCTGCCATGAGAGGAGAGGTTGATGAACTTGTTGGAGTTACGGAAAACGTTATAGTCGGTCAGCCAATAAAACTCGGAACCGGTGATGTTGAGCTTGTTGTGAAGAAAGAGATGGTGGGAGGCAAACAATGAGTGTGGATGTTAATAGAGCAATAAGAACTGCAATGCAGACAGGAAAGGTTGTTATAGGCAGCAAGAGGACAATAAAGGCGTGTGAAAAGGGAGAGGCAAAGCTCGTGATAGTTGCCTCAAACTGCCCTGAAGAGATCATAGAGAGAATCAAGAAGACAGGGGTTCCAATCTTCTATCACGTGCTTCCGGGAATAGAGCTCGGAGCAGCATGCGGAAAGCCATTTTCGATAGCTGCAATGGCAGTAATAGACGAAGGGGACTCCAATATCCTCGGGGTGTTGGAGAGTGGCTGAGCTGAGAATAACCGAGGAGGAGATGAGATACATAAGCCTCTTTGAAACGCTCACAGGGATCTCTCCGAAGGATTGCTTTGTGGATGGCGAGAACGGTAGAGTTGTTTATGTTGTGAAAAAGGGTATGGCGGGTCTCGCAATAGGCAGAGGCGGCTCAACCGTCGAGAGAGTCAGAAAGGCACTGGGCATGAACGTTGAGATAGTGGAGCATTCAGAGGATCTTGAGGAGTTCATTCACAACCTCTTCATGCCGGTGAAACCGAGAAGGATAAGGGATGTTAGGAGGGGAGGCAAACGAATTATTTATGTAGAGGTATCTCCAACAGAAAAGGGAATTGCCATAGGGAAGAATGGAAGAAACATTCAAAAGGTGAGACATATATTGAGGAGACATCACGCTGTTGATGATGTGATAGTTGTGTGAGAGGGATGAAATATGGCGAGAGGGTTGTTCGCAGCTCGAAAATTGATGAAGGACAGGAAGAAGTTCAGATGGAGCGATAAGGAATACAGCAGAAGAGTTCTCGGTCTCAATGTGAAGGCTGATCCAATTGAGGGAGCGCCCCAGGCAAGAGGAATAGTTCTTGAAAAGGTCGGAATAGAGGCAAGACAGCCGAATTCAGCAATCAGAAAGTGTGTCAGGGTTCAGCTGATAAAGAACGGTAAGCAGGTGACCGCATTCTGTCCGGGAGACGGTGCAATCAATTTCATAAATGAGCACGATGAGGTGCTGATAGAGAGGATAGGGGGCAGAATGGGAAGATCGATGGGAGACATTCCGGGAGTGAGATTCAAGGTCATAGCAGTGAACAATGTCTCGCTTGAGGAGCTCGTGCGTGGAAGAAAGGAGAAACCCATGAGGTGATGGGATTTGGTGAAGCTCAGCGCATCGGAAAAGGTTTTCGGAAAATGGGATGTTTCCGAAATCAACATTGATGATCCTGCAATAAGAATGTATGTTTCTCTAACTCCGAGATACGCTCTCCACTCTCATGGAAGACATGCGAAGCAGAAGTTTCTCAAGGTCAATGTTCCGATTGTTGAGAGGCTCATAAACAAGGTGATGAGAACAGAGCACAATACCGGAAAGAAGCATCAGGCTTACAATATTGTTAAGGAGGCTTTTGAGATAATTCACAGAAGAACAAAGAAAAATCCAGTGGAAGTTCTGATAAAAGCAATAGAGAATGCCGGACCGAGAGAGGAGATAGTCAGGTTGAAATACGGAGGAATAGCAGTTCCAAAAGCGGTCGATACATCAACAATAAGAAGAATTGATCAGGCTCTCATGAATATAGCGAAAGGAGCACGAGAAGCATCCTTCAAGAGCAGAAGATCAATTGAGGAGGCTCTTGCCTCGGAAATAATAGCGGCTGCAAATAATGATGCCAAGTGCTATTCAATAAGCAAGAAGGAGGAGAAGGAGAGAATAGCAAAGGCTGCAAGGTGATCTAAATGGGCAGAAGGAAGAAAATGGTTGAAAAGGTTAAAAAACTGATGTATCAGCCAGAGAAGATCAGAAACATAGGAATAGTTGCTCACATTGATCACGGGAAGACAACACTTTCCGATAATCTTCTCGCGGGAGCAGGAATGATCAGCGAGGAGCTCGCCGGAAAGCAGCTGTTTCTTGACTTCTATGAACTTGAGCAGCTTAGAGGAATCACAATAAATGCGGCAAACGTTTCAATGGTCCACGAGTTCGAGGGAGAGGAGTATCTCATAAATCTCATTGACACTCCCGGGCACGTTGATTTCGGAGGAGATGTTACAAGAGCCATGAGAGCTGTTGACGGAGCAATAGTTGTCGTTGATGCAGTTGAGGGAGTCATGCCCCAGACTGAAACAGTCCTGAGACAGGCTCTCAGGGAGAATGTCAAACCTGTGCTCTTCGTGAATAAGATAGACAGAATGATCAATGAGCTCAAGGTGGATAAGGAGGAGATGCAGAGGAGACTCGCAAAGGTCATCTCAAATGTGAACTCCCTGATAAGGAGCATGAACAGGGAGAAGTATGAGGCTGGCTGGAGAGTCGATCCCGCGAACGGTTCTGTTGCGTTTGGTTCCGCTCTCTACAACTGGGCAATCAGTGTTCCGTGGATGCAGAAGAGCGGAATAGGATTCAATGAAGTTTATGAGTACTGTCAGAAGGATGAAATGAAGGAGCTTGCGAAGCTCTGTCCCCTTCACAAGGTTGTTCTGAACATGGTCGTCAGGCATCTTCCCAATCCAATTGAGGCTCAGAAGGACAGATTGAAGGTCATATGGAAGGGAGATCTGAACAGCGAAGTTGCGAAGAGCATGATGGAATGCGATCCCAACGGTCCTGTTGCCTTCATGATAACAGATATAGACATTGATCCTCATGCCGGAGAGGTTGCAACCGGAAGGCTCTTCTCCGGAACTCTGAGGAGGGGTATGGAGCTCTACATTCTCGGAACAAACAAGGTCAACAGGGTTCAGCAGGTCGGAGTCTACATGGGTCCTGAAAGAATTGAGGTCGAGGAGATCCCCGCAGGAAACATCGCAGCAGTTGTCGGGCTGAAAGATGCAATAGTTGGAAGCACTGCGACAACCGATCCGGAGATGACGCCTTTCGAGGAGATAAGACACACAAGCGAACCTGTGGTTACGATTGCGGTTGAGGCCAAGAACACGAAGGATCTCCCGAGACTTATAGAGGTTCTCAGGCAGATTTCAAAGGAGGATCCAACGGTAAGGGTTGAGATAAATGAGGAGACAGGAGAGCATCTCATCTCGGGAATGGGAGAACTTCATCTCGAGATCATAACTCACAAGATCAGCGTTGATAAGGGCATTCCCATCAATACCTCACCACCCATTGTTGTTTACCGGGAAACCGTAATGGGCAAGGCAGGTCCGGTTGAAGGAAAATCACCGAACAGGCACAACAGATTTTACATAACCGTTGAGCCTCTTGAAAAGGAGGTTGTTGAGCTCATCCGCTCTGGAGAGGTCTCAATGAAGACCCCTGAGGCAGAGAGGAGGAGAATTCTGGAAGAGGCAGGGATGGATAAGGAAGAGGCGAGAAACGTTGTTGACCTCTATGAGGGAAATGCATTTCTGAATATGACAAAGGGTATTCAGTATCTCCAGGAGACCATGGAGCTCATCCTCGAGGGATTCCATGATGCGGTGAGGGCAGGTCCTCTGGCAAGAGAACCCGTGGTTGGCCTGAAGGTGAAGCTTGTGGATGTGAAGCTTCACGAAGACGCCGTTCACAGAGGTCCGGCTCAGGTCATTCCTGCGGTAAGATCTGCGATATTTGCCGCGATGCTTAGCGATAAGCCAACACTTCTTGAGCCGCTTCAGAAACTCTTCATAACGGTTCCGCAGCAGTATCTCGGTTCAGTTACAAGAGAGATTCAGTCGAGAAGAGGTCAGATTGTTGAGATGGAGCAGGAAGGGGAGATGATAACTGTTAAGGCCGTCGTTCCAGTGGCGGAGATGTTTGGCTTCGCAGGAGACATAAGATCCGCTACCGAAGGAAGAGCACTCTGGGCAACAGAGCATGGAGGATTCGCACCTGTTCCTCAGAACATGCAGGAGGAAATCATCCTCAAGATACGTGAACGAAAAGGTTTAAAGCTTGAAATACCAAAAGCAAGTGATTATATGAGTCTGTGAAAAAGTTAGAAAGGGGGAATGAAAATGGCAGATAAAAAGCCTCATATAAATCTGGCAGTTATCGGACATGTGGATCACGGAAAGAGCACTCTGGTCGGAAGACTTCTCTATGAGACAGGAAACATTCCGCAGCATCTCATAGAGCAGTATAGAAAAGAGGCTGAGCAGAAGGGTAAGGCAACCTTCGAATTCGCATGGGTCATGGACAATCTCAAGGAGGAGAGAGAAAGAGGTCTCACGATAGACGTCTCTCACCAGAAGTTCGAAACAGAGAAATATTACTTCACAATCGTGGACTGTCCAGGACACAGGGACTTCGTGAAGAACATGATTACCGGAGCTTCACAGGCAGATGCAGCAATTCTCGTCGTTGCCGCTCCGGATGGAGTCATGGCACAGACCAAGGAGCACGTCTTCCTTGCGAGAACTCTTGGAATAAATCAGCTGATTGTTGCAATAAACAAGATGGATGCAGTGAATTATGATGAGAAGAGATTCAATGAAGTGAAGGAGGAGGTTTCAAAGCTTCTCCAGATGGTCGGATACAAACCGGCTGAGATTCCGTTCATTCCGATTTCCGCATACTACGGTGTGAACATCGTGAAGCTCAGCGACAAGACTCCGTGGTATAAGGGTCCAACCGTCATGGAGGCTCTCGATCTGCTGAAAGAGCCGGAGAAGCCAATCGACAAGCCGCTTAGAATTCCGGTTCAGGATGTCTACTCAATCTCCGGAGTCGGAACTGTTCCGGTTGGGAGAGTTGAGACTGGAATTCTGAGAAAGGGTGACAAGGTTGTTTTCGAGCCAGCCGGAGTTAGCGGAGAGGTCAAGAGCATCGAGATGCATCACGAGGAGATTCCGGAGGCCTATCCGGGCGATAACATAGGCTTCAACGTCAGAGGTGTCAGCAAGAATGATCTGAGAAGAGGAGATGTCTGCGGTCATCCGGATAATCCTCCGACCGTTGCAGATGAGTTCACGGCACAGATAGTCGTGCTCCAGCATCCAACTGCTATAACAGTTGGATACACTCCAGTTGTGCACTGCCACACCGCTCAGGTTGCCTGCAGATTCATAGAGCTCCAGAAGAAGCTCGATCCGAGAACCGGACAGGTGAAGGAGGAGAACCCGCAGTTCCTGAAGACCGGAGATGC
>JACIWD010000024.1 GCA_014361165.1 Candidatus Mnemosynella bozhongmuii | reverse complement strand
CTTCACGCAAACCGCAATGCTTCTGAAACCCTCCTCCTGAGCTCCCTTCAGAATGTGCAACGCAGTGTGACTTGCAAGGGTTGCAATCGAAAGCTTGTCCATGTCATAATCCTCAAGAACTTCCATGATCTGCGATTTCTCTATCATCCAATCCCACCTATTCAACTCATGCAACCCCATTAAATAAAATCCTTTTCCTCCTCAACCAGAATCGAATTGTTTAAATTTGTGAGAAAGAGAAATTGAGGTTCTATGGTAGATGTTGCCATCGCCCTCCTCGCATCTTTTGCCCTGATATTTGCGCTCATTGCAAGAAAAATCAATCCCGCAATCTGCATATTTGCAGGTCTTCTGCTTCTCGGAATCCTTTCAATTCAGCCGGAGATGCTGCCGAAATATCTTCTTATGTCTTTCACCTCGAGAGAGACTGTGGAAATTCTCGTGATCGTCACATTTGCTCTGGCCATGTCCTTCTCGATGGAAATAAATGGAATGCTCTCAAAGATAACAGACAGTTTAACGGCGATTGCAGGAAAATGGATCCTGATTCTTGCACCCATGCTCATAGGACTTCTGCCCATGCCGGGAGGCGCAATAGTTTCAGCCATGATGGTTGCAGACACTGTCAGGAGATACAGAATCTCGCCGGAATTTGCAACCTTCACCAACTACTGGTTCCGCCATGTTCTTGTTCTCGTCTGGCCGGTCTATCCTGTCTTCCTGATAATTGCGGAGGTTGTGGATTCTCCGTATGCTCTCATCTCAGAATACATGCTTCCGGCATCCATATCAGTTCTCCTTTTCGGAGTTCTTGTCAGCTTCAGAGAGATGAGAAAAATTGAGATGAGAAGAGATGAGCTGAACAGAAGAAAAATCTTCGAGCTTCTGGTAAACTCATATCCGATTTTCTCGATAATAATTTTCTCCCTTATCTTCAAAATACCTCTCTACGTCGTTGTTCCGATCACCGCACTTTCAGTTCTGCTTTTTAAGAAGATGAGAAAGGAGGATATCCTGAAAGCATATAGAAAATCACTTGATTTCTCCTTCATTGCACTCATTCTTGGTGTGATGGCATATAAAGACCTCATCGAAATCACAGGAGCTGCAGAAGCTCTGATAGCTCTTCTTGAATCAATGAAAATTCCTGTCTGGATAATTGCACCGCTGCTTTCCTTCCTCATGGGCCTCTCCTCCGGTGTTGATGTTTCCTATGCATCAACCGTCTTTCCCCTTTTCACAGAATTCCTGAAACCGGGAGGAGTTCTATCACAGAACAACCTCATCCTGATGTTCGTTTCCGGATTCATCGGAGTCATGATGTCTCCAATGCACCTCTGCCTGATTATCACACTGAAATTCTTCAAAGCGGAGCTGAGAGATACCTATCGCTACATCCTTCCATCTTCCATTCTCAGCATCCTCTCTGCGATTCTCATTGCACGAATCCTCTAAGACCTTCCGAGAAATCTTCTCGCCCTCTCAATCTCGGCTGCAGGTCTTAACTGGACTCTCGGGGGATAGGGCGACATGAGCTCGTGGGTTTTCTTCAGACCTTCCATGAGCTCCTCTGCGAGTCTTGAAGGGAAGGAGAATATCAGTTCATCGTCTCTTGCAAGAGCATAGACCCTTGTTCCATAACACGGAAATGCAATGTTGTAATCATCCCTGACGAAAGCGGAGGCTATACCCTCTCCGCATGTCCCGGCTTCCGCGGAGGTTCTGACAGAAACCCTTCTTCCATCCTTCCATGTTGCAGAGTGAAGCAGTCTTGTCATCTGAGCTCCATCACAGAAAATCAGAATCAGATGAGGATCTTCCTGAAACTTCGAAAGAGGAGCTATCACGGCACTTCTGAACCTGTTCTTTTCAATTGCCGGCATATCCTCAATTATCCTTCTGTATCCCTCGGCATCCCTGGTTCTTCTGCCAGCAAATCTCTCCGGAATGTCTTCAGGAAGCTCCTCGAATCCCAGGAAATGCTTTGCGATCGAACAGAAGACACTCTTTCTGTTTGCAACAACACTCTCTCCCCAGACTCTCGCAAGCGTGACCATCTGACAGAGAGTGAGAGGCTTCTCAACCTCCGACTCCAGCTCATCTTCGTAAAACCTTACACCCACGGGATGGGTTCTGAGTCTCAGAAGAGATACGAGTTCCTCGGAATATTTACTCCAGTTCATGGCAGAGTGTTTGCGTGAGAGGAAATAAATCAATCGATTTACATTTCCTCCGGCGCCTCTATACCGAGCATCTCAAGAGAGTTTTTGAGAACAATCTTGGTGCACAGAACAAGATGCAGTCGAGCCTCTGAAACTTCCCTCTCAGCCTTGAGAACGGGCAGATCTCTGTAGAAGTCATTGAAGAGATCAGCAATGTCTCTTGAGTAAGAGGCAAGAAGATGGGGGTTCAGAGATTCGCATATCTGCTCAACTATCCATGGAAGCTTTCCGAGGGCTTTAATCAGAGACACTTCCTGAGGTTCTTTGAGAAGTGAGAGATCAACCTCGTTTATATCTCTGATTTCAGACTTTCTGAGAATGCTTGAAGCACGGGCGTGGGAATACTGAATGTAGGGTGCTCCCTGCTTTTCAAAGTCAAGAGCCTCCTCCCATGAGAATACCATTGGCTTATCCCTCATCACCTTCACGAGATCATATCTCAGCGCCCCCACTCCGACCTTTCGTGAGACCTCTCTCTTGAACTCCTCCGGAGCTTCGGGTTTTCTTCTGTGCACTTCCTCATAAGCCTTCTCAACCAGTTTCTCGAGAACTTCGTCTGCTGAGACGAAGAGGCCCCTTCTCGTGCTCATCGAGCTCTCCGGAAGAGAGACGAACTCAAAGGTCACAACCTTCGGAGGCTTAACTCCGAGAATTTCAAGAATTCTGGAAAGCTGGGATGAGATCAGCTTGTGATCCGCACCGAGCACATCAATGCAGAGATCCGAGCGAGATGCCTTGAAGAGGTGATACGCAATGTCTCTTGTGATGTAAAGAGATGTTCCGTCAGATCTTCTGAGAACAACCTTTTCATCCCCGAGTTTCAGAATGAGTGCTCCTTCCTCCTCAACAACCTCGGCCTTTTTCCTGAGCTCCTCAAGAACTCTCTGAACATCCCCTCTTCTCACAAACTCGCTTTCCCAGACGAAAACATCATGATGAACATTCATTTCCCTGAGAGTTTCTTTTATTCCCTCGAGAGCGATTTCAACCGCTCTTTTCAGTTCTTCAGAAACCTCGGGATCGCCCTCCTCATATTTTCTGAGAATTTCGTCAACCTCTTCCGCGAGTTTCTCATCCTTCTCTATTTCCGAGTTTGCCCTTACGTAAATCTCGCCTATTGCGTGATCTCCTTTCAGATCTCTCAGCCCGAATCTCCTCAGCCCGAATGTCACTATCGCCATCTGCCTGCCCATGTCATTGACATAATAGTGAGTCTCAACATCATAGCCCGCCTTCTGAAGAATCCTTCTGAGAGAGTCGCCTATAGCCGAGTTTCTTGCATGACCGATGTGAAGCGGCCCATTTGGATTTGCTGAAGTGTGCTCAAGAATTATCTTCCCCTTCTTCCCTATGAAACCGTAGTTTTCATTCTCCCTCTCAATCCTTCTGAGAGTTTCCTGGAGACAGAAATCCGAGAGGAAAAAGTTGAGATAACCGCTCTTCACCTCGAAGGATGAAATGAGAGGTGAGGAGATTTCGAGATTGTCTGCAATCTCCTCTGCAATTTTCTGAGGAGGCATCTTAAGAGATTTCACAAGCTTGAATGAAATTGAAGACGCCAGATCGCAGTATTTTGATTCCTCAATCCCGAGAGTCGGATACTCATCAGCGGAGACTCCGAGCTTCTCCAGAGCATCCCTCAGAGATTTTTTCAGATCCTCAACAACCTTCTCAAACATAAGGCATCACGATGTCCGGTATCTCAGTATTCCTGCTATTCCACCGAATGCCTTTAAAAGCTGTTCCCCTTCTTCAAACTCGGTTGAGATAAATTCAACTTTTGTTCCCATCTGCTCCGCTATTTCCGAGAGCTCCTCCACAATATCCCTCGTCTCTTCAACGACCATTTCTCCGCCGCATTTCGGACATTTCCTCTGAGGATGCGGACTTCCGTCTGAGAGGGTTACCTCTTCAGAGTGTCCGCAGGATGAACACCTGTATTTTGCTCTGATCTTCCTCAGATCTTCTGAGATTAGCAGAACCTCCATGGAACCCATTATCAGATTTCTGCGAACTTCTTCCTCGCCGTAAACAGCGAGACCGTCATCTTTTGCGAGCTCCCTCATGAATCTCCTCATCAGCTCCTTCTCCCTTATGAGATCGTGCTGCTCGAGAGCTTCGGATGCATTCTCCACAAGCTCATAGAGTCCGGTGTCATCAGTGTAGCTGACATCAAAAAGACCTATAACCTTCCTCTGAAGCTCGTGATGGAGATATCCTCCTTTATAAAACTCCTCCTTCGTCGGTGAGGGTCCTCCTATGAGAATTCCCTCAAGGTCTTTTGGATCTATTGAGAGGAAGATCTCTGAAGCTGCATCGCCGATTCTCTTGTAGAATTCATGAATTGCTATCTCCCTCAATCTTTCAAATCTTCTTGCTGACTGACCTCCCTGTCTGTGCTTTCCGGGAACATTTGAGGTCAGATATCTCAGAGCTTCTATCGTTTTTCCTCTCAAAATCCCTATGGTTGCCTCTCTTCTATCGAGAACTATCAGCCCGTATGTTTTCTTATCCTTTAACATTTCCTCAAGAGGCTCAAGGAAGAATCTCGAATCACAGTGATATTTGTAGATGTTTATCGGTTCCGGAGGCTCAAGAATGTAGACCTCCAGTTCTGTTTTATCAGCTCCAGTCGCAACAGCACCGCAGAATATAACAAGTCCGTTTTCGGGAGGCTTGGAAATGTATTTCAAACGAGAGAGAATCGACTCTATGGCACTCTGAACATTTGTTCTCGTGGATTTTGACTTTATGTTGGACGCCTGCCCGTACTCATCTCTGAGCTGGGCCACAACCTCATGAATCTGCTTGTCAGGTGGAATGTAAAGAGAGATGAGCTCGGTTCCCCTACCGCTCTTGTTTTTGAGCTCCTCCAGATACCTCTTGAACTCATATTTCTTCTGCTGATCGCTCATTGTCTCTGAATTTAAACAATGATTAAGTATATATAGTCTGTGGATTATGAAAAAGACTCGGAGGCATTCTCATGTGTCTGGCGATCCCGGCAAAGGTCATTGAGATAAACGGGAAGGAGGCTCTCGTTGATTACGGAGAGCTGAAACAGAAAATAAGACTTGACCTTCTTGAAGATGTCAAAGTTGGAGATTATGTTCTCGTTCATGTTGGTTATGCGATTCAGAAGCTCGATGAGAGAGAGGCCGAGGAAACTCTCAGAATTCTTGCCGAGCTGGCTGAAATAGAGGAATGAGCCTTGCACGAATACAGCGTGGCTTACCAGATTTATGAAACTCTGAAGAATGTCATTGAGGAGAGAGGAGATGTCAAGAGGGTCAGGAGGGTCTCTCTCGAGATAGGTGAGCTCACGATGATAAATCCCGAACAGCTCGAATTCTGTTTTCGTGCCATAATCTCAGAGGATGAGCTCATGAGCTCTGCCGAGCTTGAGATCGAGATGAGGAAGGCTGAGGTGGAGTGCGAGAGGTGCGGGAAAATTGAGGAACCCCTTGTGGGAATTTTCCTCTGTCCGAAATGCGGAGGAGCTCTGAAAATCTCCAGAGGGAGAGATCTCATAATAAAGAGCGTTGATCTTGAGGTGGAATCATGAAGGTATCGATGATGCACGGTGCGGGTGGAGAAGCAATGAACGAGCTTCTCAGGGAGCTTCTTTCAGAGCTCTCCTCGAAGACCTCAGAGAAGGTTTACGGACTTGAGGGTATGGATGATGGAGCTGTGATCGACCTGAATGGCTCAAAGATCGTGTTCACAACAGACAGTCATGCAGTCGAGCCAATTTTCTTCCCGGGAGGAGATATAGGAAAGCTGTCGATATGCGGAACAGCAAATGATCTCGCTGTTATGGGAGCCCGTCCCCTCTTCTTTTCAAACTCAATGGTCATAGGAGAGGGTTTTGAGATTGAGGATCTGAAGAGAATCATGAAATCAATGGATGAGGTTCTCAGAGAGCTCAATGCCTTTCTCGTAACAGGAGACACAAAGGTTCTTGAAAGAGAGGCTCTGAGAGGAGTTGTGATAAACACCTCGGGAATCGGTATCGCAGAGAAACCGGTGTATGACTCCGGATTGAAACCCGGAGATAAAATAATTGTGAGCGGAACAATTGGAGACCACGGTCTGTGCATTCTGTGTCACAGAGAGGGATTTGAATTTGAGACTCCGATCTTTTCAGATGTTTCGCCAGTCTGGGAGGTTGTTGAGAGAGCTCTGAGAACAGGAGGAGTCACAGCAATGAAAGATCCGACAAGAGGGGGTCTCGCGGCGGCTCTGAACGAGATGGCATCCAAGAGCGGTGTGAGGATAGAGATAGAGGAGGAGCTCATTCCAATAAAGGAGAGTGTTCGCTCCGCTTCTGAGATGCTCGGGATAGATCCTCTCGAGGTTGCAAATGAGGGAAAGGTTGTCATGGGAGTTCAGAGGGATAGAGCTGAGGAGGTTCTTGAGGAGATCAGGAAAACGAAATACGGAAAAGATGCGATGATCATAGGAGAGGTCAAGGAGGGCTCGAAGGTCATAATGAGAACAAGAGTTGGAGGAAGAAGGATCGTGGACATGCCTCTCGGAGATCCCATTCCGAGAGTCTGCTGATCACACGATCTCGGTTCCTCCGTGGTTCGAGAAGATTTTCTTCAAATTTTCAGGATTTCTTCCATCCATGACAATTGTTCTTATTCTTGACCTTTCTATGATCTTTGCTGCAAGAGGATCTATAACCGCTTTCAGACCGGCCTTCATTTCGCCGCTCATCACAATCCTCACAAGCTCCTCAGCACTCATTCTTTCAATTTTCCTCGCAGAAGGATCTTTCTGCGGGTCAGAGGTGTAAACTCCATCAACCGAGGTTGCATTCACGAGCAAATCGGCTCCTATGAATTCAGCTGCAACCGCTGCAACCGCATCGGTGGTCTGACCGGGAGAGACTCCGCCCATGACCGCAATCTTCTTCATTTCAAGAACTTCGGGAATTTTCGTGTATTCTTTAAGAGGTTCCGGATATGCTCTGTCTCCAAGAGCAGATATGAGAAGCCTTGCATTCAGTCTCGTGACCTCAATTCCTATGAGATCGCTGAAAGCTTCATTTGCTCCGAGTTCTCTTGAAATTGAAATGTAATCTCTCGCGATCTTTCCTCCTCCAACCACGACCACGAGCTCGTTTTCAGAGGAGAGCTCTTTTAAAACAGATGCATATTTCCTGAATCTCTCTACTGAGAATTCCGAGGTCAGAACAGATCCTCCGATGGAGATTACAATTTTCATGAGGGTTAGATGGAGAGGAGGAGTAAATAGATTTTTCTGAAAAGTGCCATCCGCCACATGAATTCTCTCAGGTTTTGGAAAACTTCATAAATTGCTTCAACGGAAATTTAGATTACCTTTCCAGGACTTCGGAGGACAGAAAATGCATGAAAAGCTTGAGAGACTGAAGGAATTTGTGAGAAAATTTGACAGCGTGATTGTTGCTTTCAGCGGAGGTGTTGACAGTTCAACGCTTGCTGCAATCTGCCATGAGGTGCTCGGTGACAGAAGTCTGGCTGTAACCGCAATATCTCCGGTGGTTCCAAAAAGAGAAATTGAAGAGACTGTCAAAATTGCGAGGGAAATAGGAATCAAACACGAGTTTATTGAGATAAACGAGCTTGAGAATGAATACTTCGTTCGGAACACTCCGGATAGATGCTACTACTGCAAGAAAATTCTGCTCTCAGCTCTCGTGAAATATGCGAAGGAAAAAGGTTATTCTGCTGTTTTCGAGGGAACAAATTCAGAAGAGCTGAAAGGGCACCGTCCCGGGTACAATGCTGTCAGAGAAATGGAAATGGTTTACAGCCCCTTTGCTGAACTCGGGATAACCAAAGGAGAGATACGGGAGATCGCGAAGATTATGGGATACTCATTCCACGACAAACCATCTCTCGCATGCCTCGCATCCAGAATACCGTTCGGGATTCGAATAGATGAGAGAAAACTGAAAATGGTTGATGATGCTGAATCGTTCATCATCAGAAGACTCGGAGTCAGACAAATCCGGGTCAGAAATTTTGGCGAAATGGCGGTCATAGAGGTCGGTAGAGAGGAGAGAGACAGATTTTTTGACGAAAAAATTATGGATGAAGTGGTTGAAGAGCTCAAAAAAATCGGTTTTAAACTGGTTCTGCTGGACATGGAGGGTTACAGAACCGGGAAATTATCCTCGCTTCAACTCCCGTGAACGGCTCAGTTATTTTTTAATTTGAACCTCTTCGCCGGTGGAATGTAGTTCTTCAATCTCAGAGAATTCGTCACAACGCTCACGCTGCTCAGAGACATTGCCAGTGCAGCCCACTCGGGCTGAAAGATGACTCCAGAGAGAGGATAAAGCAATCCCGCTGCAACCGGAATTAAAACTGTGTTGTAAATCATTGCCCAGAAAATGTTCTCCTTTATCTTCCTGAAGGTCTTCTCGCTCAGCTGAATTGAGGCAACCACATCTCTGAGGTCATCCCTCACCAGCACGATATCTCCGCTTTCAATCGCAATATCGGTTCCGCTTCCAATTGCTATACCCAGATCAGCCTGAGCAAGAGCAGGAGCATCATTTATTCCATCGCCAACAAATGCGACGACCTCTCCTCTCTCCTGAAGTCTTTTCACCTCTTCAGCTTTCTCATGAGGTAACACTTCAGCAAGAACGGCATCAATGCCCAACTTTCTGGCCATTGCTTCAGCAGTCCTTCTGTTATCTCCCGTTATCATCGCAACTTTTCTGCCCGTTCTGTGGAGCTCTTCAATGGCCTCTCTGGCAGAGTCCTTCAGAGTGTCTGCTATCCCGAGAACTCCAAGAACTCTGTCATTCAGCACAACTAGAATGGCTGTCCTTGCATCTTCCTCAAGTTTTTGAAGGATTTCCTCTGTTCTGCGATCAACTCTCAGACCGCAATCTTCAATGAGCTTCCTGCTACCAACAAGTATTCTCTCACCCTTGAGAGATGCGATGACTCCTCTCCCTGCCACAACCTCGAAATTCTCTGGTTCCTCAATCTCTATGCCTTCTGCTTCAGCTCTCCTCACGATGGCCTCAGCCAGAGGATGCTCACTTCTCTTCTCTGCCACTGCAGCAATCCTCAGCAACTCCAGCTCACTTCCGTTAAAGCACACCACATCAGTCACCTCAGGTTTGCCCTTGGTTAGGGTTCCCGTTTTATCAAAGATCACGGTTGTGACCTTTCTCGCAACTTCAAGAGCCTCTCCATTCTTTATGAGAATTCCGAGTTCGGCTCCCTTCCCCATACCCACAGTAAGAGCTGTCGGAGTTGCAAGACCGAATGCACACGGACATGCGATGACGAGTACTGAGATGAGAGTGGTGAGGGCAAAGAGAGAAGGAGCACCGGCTATGAAATACCAGTAAATGAAGGAGGAGATGGCTATCGTCAGAACAGCTGGAATGAAGTAAGTGACGATTCTGTCGGCAAGTCTCTGAATCGGCGGTTTGCTTCCCATTGCCTCTTCAACCAGCCTGATAATTTGAGAGAGGAGAGTTTCGCCTCCAACCCTCACCGCTCTGATCTTCAGCAAGCTGTTTCTGTTGATTGTTGCGCCGATCACCTCGTCTCCAGCTTTCTTCAAACTCGAGATGGGCTCACCGGTGATCATGGATTCATCAACATAGCTCTCTCCCTCAATTACAATTCCGTCAACAGGTATTTTCTCCCCCGGTCTCACTATTACGATGTCTCCAGCTCTGACATCTTCCACCGGAACTTCGATTTCCTTTCCGTCTCTCACCACAATGGCTTTTTTCGCTCTCAACCCCATCAGCTTCTTTATCGCTTCACCCGTTCTCCCCTTTGCCATGGCCTCAAGCGTTCTTCCGAGAAGAAGGAATGCCAGAAGCAGAACTGCAGTTTCGT
>JACIWD010000023.1 GCA_014361165.1 Candidatus Mnemosynella bozhongmuii | reverse complement strand
AGAGTATTTCGGCATCTCTGTAGCTCAGGGCTCTTCTGCTTCTTCCTTCAAGAAACTCCTCCGGAATTCCCTCCACACCATCATATTTTCTGGAGAGAGCCTCTTTAAAAAATTCCGGATAAGAGGGATCTTCGGGATCTGTTATCTCTCCTCTGAGAGCTCCCGCAATTCTCTCCTTGGCTCTCCTGATTATCAGTTCGTAAAATTCATTCTCCTCTATGAGCTTAACAAGCTCAACTGACTCCGAGAAGCGATACCTTCTCTTTGCATCAGAGCTGAAGGGATATCTGTGTCCGTACCTCATCATTCTGATTCTATTCTCGGAGCAAGAAGATAGGATACCTCGCCACTTGCGGTAACGGGGAAGGTTATTTTCACCGGATAATCAGTTCCAAGGTGAATTCTCACCTCTGGAGAGCTTCTGAAGGATTTGCTCATATCAGAGAGGTAATCGAGAGAGAACATTGACCTGGCATTTCCACCCTTGAGCTCAAAGAGCTCATCTTTCGTCATCTCAAATCTCATGCTCTCGGCATCACCCTGAGCCTCTATGTAGAAAACATCATTCTCGACTCCGAGAATAACATAGTCGCTTATCTTCGAGGCAGCCCTTATTGCCCTGTCAATATCCTCACCCGAGGTGCAGACCTCTGCGCTGAATTCGAGATTGGGCACTCTCGGATCTCTTCTCATGCTTGATGGATCTATCAGAGAGAGCGTGTAGGAGAGATTTCTTATCCTGATTTTCATGCTTTCATCGTCTGAGACTGTGATGCTGACTCTGTCTCCCTTTCTCGCAATTCCGAGAATCTCCTCAAGTCTGTGAAGATCGACTCCAATCTCGGATTCATCTGCTTCATAGAGCTCAAAAGCATCCTTCCCGAGCTCAAAGGAGACCATGGCAACATTTGCTGAGTCAACAGCACGCATTGATATTCCATCTGAGGAGGTTCTTATCTTGGCCTCATCCACAAGAATGGAACTTGCTTTCACAAGCTTTCTCAGTATTTCCGCATCTACTATACAGCTGAGCACCTTTTGTTCCCCCGAAATTTTTAATAATTATTTTGTTCCAGGCCTTATAATCTTAACTGTATTCTCTCCAGACTTTTCCGCAGGCGGTGCATTTGAAGAATCTGACCTCGGGTTCATCCGCTGATCTGAGCTGTCTTGTCCACCAGTATGCCTTCGTGTTGCCGCATTCCGGACATTTCGCATTCACTGTTGGAAGAGTTCCCCTGACATCTTCTTCAATCACGGGAATTTCCCGCTCCTCGCTCTCGATTCTGCTCACGATCTTTCCTTCCTTCTTCATCACAAAACCGCACTTTCTGCATTTCATCCCTTCTTCACTCGGGATCATCAGACTTCTGCATTTCGGGCAGAACTGCATCTCATCACCCCTTCCTTCCTCTTCAGGTGAGATGCCATAATATATAATGCTCTCGAAAAATCTTTCGGTGATTTAAATGAGATGTCCGCTTCTTGCAGTTGATGGGGTGCTGATAGAGGAGGGCAGAGTTCTGCTTGTGAGAAGGCTTAAGGAGCCATTCAAAGGCATGTGGGCACTTCCCGGAGGTTTTGTGGAGGTTGGAGAAACCGTTGAGGATGCGGTTAAAAGGGAGGTGAGGGAGGAAACAGGGCTCGAAGTTGAGGTTGAAAAGCTTGTGGGAGTTTATTCAGATCCGGAGAGAGACCCGAGAGGACATGTTGTGAGTGTCGCATTTCTTCTCAGAAGAACGGGCGGAGAGCTCTCAGCGGGAGATGACGCTGAAAGGGTTGCCTTTCACCCTCTTGAAAGACTTCCTGAACTTGCATTCGACCATGAGAGAATTCTCAGGGACGCATTAAAATTATTAGAACTGTAAGTGTCCATAACAAAAAATTTATATTATACGTATTGAGTAATGAAATTCCGGTGAGGGACTTGAGGAGCTATGCAGATATTCCCAGGCTCTTGGCACCTGGAGAGCTGAAGATAACAGATTGCACTGTGAGAGATGGAGCTCAGATGCCGGGAATCGTTATGACATCTGAGGACAAGGTCAGGATTTACGAGCTTCTTCACAGGATCGGAATTGACAAGATTGAGTGCTTCCTGCACAATGAGAGGGACAGAAAGGCAACAAAAGAGATGCTGGAAATGGGATACGATAAACCGGAGGTTACTGCATGGAGCAGGGCAAGAAAGGAGGACATAGACCTCGTTCTGAGTTTTGATGGAATCCGTGAAACAGGAATGCTGATGTCGGTCTCAGATGTTCATCTCTTCGATAAGATAAGATTCACAAGCAGAGAAGATGCAACGAACAGCTATCTCGAAGCTTTCGAATATGCGGTGGATCACGGTCTCAGAGTCAGAATTCATCTTGAAGACGTCACAAGAGCCAATTTTGATGATTTTGTGATTCCTCTCGTCAGGGAGACGCTGAGAATTTCAAAGGATACCATTTACAGAATCTGCGATACACTTGGATTCGGACTTCCCTATGAGAGCTCCCCACTTCCCTTCGGAATTCCGAAGATGGTCTCCCTCTTCAGAGAACTCGGAGCAAAGAACATCGAGATGCACATGCATGATGACTTCGGACTCTCTGTTGCAAATTCCATAGCCGGATATCTCAGCGGAGCAAACTGGATAAGCGGAACGCTCTTTGGAGTGGGTGAGAGAGCCGGAAATGCTCCGCTTGAGGAGATTCTCCTCATTCTGGTAACAAGGTTTGAGGGTTTCGAAGAGAAATACGAGCTGAAGCACATAGCCGAGGCAAAGAAGTTCTTCGAAGAATCCATCGGAATTCAGATTCCCGGGAACAAAGCCGCCGTCGGGGAGAACATCTTCTCGCATGAGAGCGGAATTCACGCAGCCGGAGTTATAAGAAATCCATTCACCTACGAGCCATTCCCGCCCGAGCTTCTTGGTATGAAAAGAAGACTCCTCATCGGTCCAACCTCTGGTTCAGAGGTTGTGAGGTACAAGGTGGAGGAGATTCTCAGAGAAATGAACGGAAACGGAGTGAAACTCACGAAAGATCATCCACTTGTGAGGAAGGTTTTCGAAGAGATAAACAGGATGTACGATGCGGGAAGAAAAACGGTAATAGAGGATGAGGAGCTCAGAGAGATTGTGAAAAGAAAGCTCGGTGAGGTGGCATGAAGAAGGTTGCAGTCATCAGCGGAGACGGGATAGGGAAGGAAATCATTCCTCCTGTTTCAAAAATCATCAGCTCAATTGCCCCTCTTGAACTCATCGAGATTGAGGCAGGTTACGAGAGATGGGAGAAATGCGGTGAGGCAATTTCAGAGGACGATCTCGAAATCATAAAGAGCTGTGACGCAGTTTTCAAAGGCCCAACTGCAACTCCTGTTGGAAGAGGGACTTACAGAAGCGTGAATGTGGCTCTGAGAAAGTTTCTGGATCTCTACGCAAATGTGAGGCCTGTTAAATCCTATGGAAGACAGTTCGGGGCTCTCAGCGAGAATATAGATATGGTGATTGTAAGGGAGAACACCGAAGGGCTGTACAGCGGAATAGAGTTCTCATTCGGAGAAGTCGCTCAGAGCATCAAGATAGTCACGAGAAAGGGTTCTGAAAGGGTCATAAGATTTGCTTTCGAGTTTGCGAAGAGCGAGAACAGAAGGAAGGTAACCCTCGTTCACAAGGCAAACATTTTGAAAGAGACATGCGGCCTCTTCCTTGAGGTTGGAAGGGAAATTTCAGAAAGATATCCTGAAATAGAGTTTGAGGACATGATCGTTGATGCAGCTGCAATGAAAATGGTGAGAAATCCGGAGAGCTTCGATGTGGTTGTCACGACAAATCTCTTCGGAGACATCCTGAGCGATCTTGCTCTGGGAACAGTGGGCTCGATTGCTCTCGGCGGCAGTGCAAATATCGGAGACAGAAGTGCTATGTTTGAACCTGTTCACGGAAGTGCTCCGGATATAGCAGGTAAGGGAATCGCAAATCCCACCGGAGCTCTGATATCCGCTGGGATGATGCTGAAGTATCTCGGGCTCAGAAATGAGGGAGAAAGGGTTCTGAAGGTTCTTGAGGAGATTCTGAGAAAGGGCGAGGTTCTGACTCCTGATCTTGGAGGAAATGCAAGAACAGATGAATTTCTGAGCCATTTTGAAAGAAAATTAATCGGGTGATAAGATGGGGACAATGGTTGAGAAAATACTGAGTGAGAAAGCTGGAAAGGAGGTTACAGCAGGAGACCTCATTTCCGTTCCGGTGGATCTGGTTTTCGCCCACGATGGAACTCTTCCACTTGCAATTCAGCAGATGGAAAAGCATTTCGGAAGCAGAAAGGTTTTCGACAGCCAGAAAGTTGTTGCGGTGTGCGATCATGCAGTTCCCCCGCCTTCCGAAAGGGTTGCAAATGTTCACAGATTCATGAGGGAGTTTGCAAGAGAGAACGGAATAAAGATTTATGAGAACGGTGACGGTGTCTGCCATCAGATAATTGCGGAGAATTATTCTGCACCCTGGAAGGTCATAATCGGAGCAGATTCCCACAGCTGCACGCATGGGGCTCTTGGAGCATTCGCAACCGGAATGGGCAGCACGGATGTTGCAGCCATAATGGCATATGGAGCAACCTGGCTGAAGGTTCCCGAGAGCATAAAGGTGGTTCTCGAAGGAGAGCTCCCTGCAGCGACATCTTCAAAGGATGTGTTTCTCACTCTTCTCGGAATAATCAGGGCAGACGGAGCAACTTACAGTGCTCTTGAGTTTCTCGGAGATGGGATAAAAAGGATGAGCGTTGGAGAGAGAATGACGCTGACAAATATGGCGATAGAGGCCGGAGGAAAGACAGGAATATGCGAGGCTGACGAAAAGGTGAGGATCTTTCTGAGAGAGCACGGAAGGGAGCATGAGTTCAGGGAGCTCTCTCCTGACAGCTCGGCTGATTATGCTGATGAGATATATCTTGAAGCCGGGAAAATCGAGCCAATGGTTGCATGTCCTCACAGAGTTGATAATGTGAAGAGCGTCACAGAGGTTGAGGGGCTTGAGCTCGATGTTGTCTGCATTGGCTCATGCACCAATGGGAGGCTTGAAGACCTCAGAACTGCTGCAGGGATTCTGAAGGGAAGAAAGGTTCATCCCGATGTCAGGCTTCTGGTCTATCCGGCGAGCAGGAGAGTTCTCATGAAGGCGTATGAAGAAGGTCTCATACAGATTCTTCTCGAAGCCGGAGCATCAATCGGAGTTCCCGGCTGTGGCTTCTGCATCGGAAGAGTCGTGGCTCTCGGAGATGGTGAAAGAGCTCTTTCAACTCAAAACAGGAATTTCATAGGGAGAATGGGGAATGAGAAAGCTGAAATATATCTCTCCTCTCCTGCAACAGCAGCAGCATCTGCGGTGGAAGGAAAGATAACAGATCCGAGGAGGTTTATTGAATGAGGATTGAGGGAACTGTCCTGAGAGTTCTTCCGAGAGATGTGAATACAGATGAGATAATCTCCGGAAAGTACAAGTATGATGAGCTGGATCTCGAGAAGCTTGCAGTTCATACATTTGAGGCAATTGACAAGAGTTTCTATGAGGATGCAAAGAGAACAGAGAATCCAATTCTCGTTGCCAGGGAGAACTTCGGTTGCGGCTCCTCAAGAGAACAGGCTCCGCAGGTTTTAAAGGCATGCGGAATAAAGTGCATAATAGCTGATTCATTTGCGAGAATCTTCTACCGCAATTCCTTCAACATTGGTCTTCCTCTTGTTGAATGTCCGGGCTTTGAGGCTTCACAGGGTGACAGAGTTGTCGTTGATCTTTCAGCCGGTGAAGTCAGAAATCTCAGCAGTGGAAAGACATACAGCTTCAGGCCCATACCGGAGTTCATGATGAGAATTCTCGAAGCCGGAGGTCTTCTGAACTATCTGAAAAAAGAGGGTGGGTTCAGATTTTAATTCTCCTTCTTTTACCTTTCTTTCAGAAACTTCAGAAGTTCTCTGAGGTCTTCGAAAACATAATCGGGTCTGTCCTCCTCCGGAATTTTGTTCAGATCGGTTTTGCTTGTTATTCCTGTAAGAACAAGAGCTGTCCTCAGATTCAGAGCCTTTCCGGAAGCTATGTCGGTGTCGAGCCTGTCACCTATTATCAGAATTTCCTCGTCTTCTGCCTCAATTCTCTTTCTTATGAAGGACAGCATGAACGGAGATGGCTTTCCTATAACAATATCCGCCTTTCTGCCACTTGCAGCTTCGATTGAGGCAAGAATTGAGCCTGCTCCCGGTTCGAGACCTCTCTCGCTTGGGAAAGTGACATCCTGATTTGTTGCTATGAGCATTGCACCTCTTCGAACAGCTCTTGAGGCAAGAGAAATCTTCTCGTAATTCACGCCTCGATCCATTCCAACAGCAACTGCTTCGATCTCTCCCGGATCTGCGCTCAGGTCGAGAACCTCATGGCCCGCCTCTCTGAGCTCTCTCTCAAGCCCTTCCTCACCAACAGGAAAGATTCTCCTCTTTCCAAAGCTCTCAAAGATGAACTCTGCGGTCACGCTTGCACTTGTGAAGACTCTCTCTTTTTCAATCTCTATTCCTTCCTGAAGAAATCTCCGAACATAATCCTCTCTGTGTCTCGTGCTGTTGTTTGTGAGAAGGTAAATTTCATGCTCTCTGGAAATTTCTCTCAGAACTTCCGGGACTCCGGGTATGAAATCTCTTCCCCTGTATATCACACCATCAATGTCAAACACAAGTCTGGAGAATTTCATGAAAGCTGAGGTTCTTCATCGAAATAAATAATTCTTACTGAGGAAGAAGCTTCTCTATCATCTCTCTGAGTTCTCTGACATGAATCTGACCCGGTGCAGCAGATGTTGAGAGGCACCCATAGGTCAGAACAGAACCATAGAGGGGGGCAATAACCCTTGAGTGCTTTCCTATTTCTCCCATCGAAATCATGCAGAGAGGAGAACCTCTGAATTCGAGAAGAGTATTGAGAAGTGTGAGAACATCCCTGTAACTCCGAGCTCTGACTGCAATCTTTGCGATATCTCCGAGATTCAGACAATCCTCCACAATCCTCTCAAGATCTCCTCTGGGTGGAGTCTCCTTCATGTCGTGGAAGGAGACTATGCATCGGATCTTCTCCCTTCTGCAGGCCTCTATTATCTCGTCTCTTATTTCTGAGTTTATTTCGATATCAACAAAATCAGAAAGTGGGAGAAGGGAGAGAATCCTCTCCTTTCTGCTCTCCTCATCTCCTTCATAAAAGCCTCCCTCAGCCCTTCTTCTGAATGTCAGAATCAGAGGTTTCTCAGCTCTCCTTTGAATCTCTCTCACAGTTTCATCGCTCATCGCATCTATTCTGAGTTCAAGGATATCTGCATATCTCTCTGCTTCATCGAGCTCCTTTGGAGCATCATCTCCGAGAAGGGAGGCAACTATGCTGAACTCACTTTTCGATGATTCTTTCCTCGATCTTTCTTCCAAAATGTCTTCCTCCCTCTGTAAGATGGACGAGGACCTTATCTCCTTTTTTCAGCTCTGTAACCGGAACAGGAGATCCATTTGGATCAACGAGCTTTATTGTTTCCGCATTCTGCAGAATTATGGAGAACTCTCTATCATCGCATCTTGCCCTTATGAGAATCATCGGTCTACTCTCTATTTTCACCCTTCCGACCCAGGAACTTCTTGTTTCTCCATTTGAGCTGACAATCATGACCTCGTCTCCTGCTCTCAGCTCGGAGAGATATCTTGTTCTCTCTCCTACGAGAATGTACGAGTGAACAGCTCCGGCGTTCACTCTGAAGGGTCTCGCTTCCACATAGGAGCTCTCCTCGCTCTCTGAATGAACAAGGAAGAAGGCATCTGATTGCGAACCTATCAGCATTCCCTCTCCAGTGCTCATCAGAGTGCAGGTATCGATGCAAACCCTGTCTCCAAGTCCAATCTGCTTTATTTCTGTTATCTCCGCCTCCCTCAGCTCAATTTTCTTTCCTCTCCTCTTCACAACCCCGGCAACTTTCTGCATGAGCTCCCTCGAATATGTGTCGAGAAGAATTCCATCCACACCCTTTTCAAGAATCTGAACCATCAGCTCCGCTTCTTTCTCATCCCTCACAAATGCGATTAGCTTTCCTCCGGACTCCTGAAGGGCAGCTATGAGATTTTCAATTGGAATGACTTTCCAGTCATGTGTGCTCACGATAAGATAATCCACCTTTCTGGCAACCCTCTCGGCAAGAAGCTGATCTTCCGGACTTCTTATTTTTATCATTGTTGCAATTTCTCCTTTCCACCCTTCCACCTTCTCATCAGGAGATATCAGAAGGATGTCGGGATTTGCGGAGGAATCCTCGCAGACGATCCTCACCTTTCCAAGCTTTCTCGCATTCTCAACCTCATCTGGTCTGACAATCAGAGCATCAAAGCCGCTTTCGAGGGCAGAGGTTATTTTCTCCTTCTTCTCCTCCCATCCTCTCTCCTCATCAGCCTTCAACCAGAGCTCTCTCACCTGAGAACCTCCATTGCAGTTTTAACATCAACATTTTCGTGAACTATCAGGGCAATCGCTCTCGTCATCTTCTCTGGATCATCATGCTGAAATATGTTTCTCCCTATTGCAACCCCTCTTGCTCCGGCATCCATTGCTCCCCTCACCATTTTCAGAACCTCTTCATCGCTGCTCATCTTTGGACCTCCTGCAATGACCACGGGGACGGGACATCCTTCCACGACCTCCCTGAAGCTCTCCGGATCTCCCGTGTAATTGGTTTTCACAATGTCGGCTCCGAGCTCCGCTCCTGCTCGTGCGACATGTGCAACTATCTTTGGATCATACGGATTTGTTATCGAGGGCCCTCTCGGGTACATCATTGCAAGAAGTGGCATTCCCCACTCCTCACACTCTGCGGCAACCTTTCCCAGAGTTCTAAGCTGCTCCGCCTCTGTCTTCGAACCTATGTTTATGTGAACGCTCACAGCATCAGCTCCGAGTTTTATTGCCTCCACAACCTCTGTCACGAGAACTTTCTCATTTGGGTCCGGAGCAAGGCTTGTGCTTGCAGAGAGATGTATTATCAGACCGATATCTCTTCCATATCCGCGATGCCCTGCTTTCACCATTCCTTTCTGCTGAACAACCGCATTTGCTCCTCCATTCGCTACTTTGTTAATTGTTTCCGGAAGATTTACAAGACCCCGAACAGGCCCTATGGAAATTCCGTGGTCCATTGGCACTATCACGGTATTCCCGGTATCCCTGTTTATTATTCTCTCAATTCTTATCCTCTTTCCAATCTCGCTCATGCCACTCACCTGTGACACTATGTCACTATGTGACAGTATGACACAAAATATTTAAAGTTTTTCATTTTGAATGAAAAAAGAGAATGAGGGTTGGAGTCCTCGGACCTCAGGGAACTTATTCGGAGAAGGCTGCTCTCAAGAAATTCCCGAGAGAGTCCCTTGTTTACTTTAAGAGCATAACCGAAATAGTCGAGAGGGTTAGCAGAGGAGAGCTTGAAAGAGGCGTCATACCCGTGGAGAACTCTCTTGAGGGAGGAGTCTCGGAAACTCTTGACGCTCTTGTTGAATATGATGTTGGTGTTGTGGATGAAATTCTTCTCGAAATCAGACACTGTCTTGTTGCGAAGGATGATTCGGAAATAACGGTTATTCTCTCGCATCCTCAGGCTCTTGCACAGTGCAGAAAATTTCTGAACAGCAGATTTCCGAATGTTGAGCTGAGAGAGGCAACAAGCACGATGCATGCAGCCAAGATAGCCCAGGAAATAAAGGGTGTTGCAGCAATAGCACCATGCGATTCCGCGGAGAAATACGGATTGAAGATAATAGAGAGAGACATTCAGGATGGAGAGAACATCACAAGATTCTTTGTCATCTCTAAAAAACCATCCTTAAGCGGAAAAAAGAGCTCCATCATAGTGTTTCCGTTTGAGGACAGACCGGGAACGCTCCTCAGAATTCTGAAGCCCTTTGCGGATGAGGGCATAAATTTGACGAAGATAGAATCGAGACCAACAAAGAAGAAACTTGGCGAATATCTCTTCTTCATAGATTTTCAGGGCTCTCTCAGCGATGAAAGGGTTTTGAGAGCGATTGAAGAAATCAGAAAGATCTCGGCTGTCAAGATTCTCGGATCCTACTCTTAGCTTCCTCAAATGTTTTAAATAAAAGATCGGGCAATTCTCCTTTTGAATGGAAATTCAGATTGTTCTTGTGGAGCCAAGATATGATGGGAATGTTGGTTCTGTTGCAAGAGTCATGAAAAATTTTGGTTTCAGGAAGCTCGTCCTTGTGAATCCGTGTAGAATAGGGGATTTTGGAAGAGCAATGGCATCCCATGCCAGAGACATACTTGAAGGAGCCCAGATCATCTCATCTGTCGATGAGATCGATGCGGAGATTCTCGTGGGAACAACGAGCGTGGTTGGAAGGGATAACGCCGATCATCTGAGATATCCGTATCTAACACCCGAGGAACTCGCTGAGAGAATAAAAGATGTTGAGGGGAGGGTTGCAATTCTTTTTGGAAGAGAGGATTTCGGTCTTCTCAATGAGGAGCTCGAGAAATGCCACATGATTGTGAGAATACCCACCGAACCGGAATATCCCTCTCTGAATCTCTCCCATTCCGTGGCAGTAATTCTCTATGAGCTCAGAAAAGCAAGAGGAACAGGCGGAAGAAAGGCAGTCTCCAGAGAGAATGTTGAAAGGCTGATGAGGCACATCGAGGAGCTTCTTGATGAAATTGAATATCCCGAGCACAAAAAGGATAAAACCCTGAGAATAATATTCAGGATTGTGGGAAGAGCAATCCTCACACCGAGGGAATACATGACACTGATGGGAGTTATAAGAAGGCTCAGGAGGAGATTGAAATTAGGGGAGAAGAGCTCATGAATTTCTGCAGAGAACATCGGTGGCAGCTTGGGATCACCCTCATCTTTCTCGCAATTCTCTCAATACTTTTTTATTTCCTTCTTCCACTCCTTCCAAGCATAGTTCTTGGATTTGTCTTTGCCTATGTTGCAAGACCCATAAAGAAGTGGTTCGAGAGAGAGTATGACAGAAGAATTTCCGCAATGATTGCAACAGCGATGGTTATAACTCCGATCGCCCTCATATTCATTTTCGGAATCTTTGAAGCAATAAACCAGTTCATGTGGATTCTGAACAATCTTGAAAGCTTTCAAAATGCCATCATTGATCTTCTCGGAAGCATTGGAGCTCCAGATTTCATCAGAGATTACGTTGCGATGAACTTTCCCAGTTTCATCGAACGCTTCAGAGACTTTCTTCCGAGCCTTGCTGATGTTGAGAGAACAAAGAGTTTGATGATTCTTGTTCTAAACTTCTTCATCTCAATCTTTGTCTGCTACTATTTGCTGATTGATGGAGGAAAAATATACAGCTCTCTTCTAACCCTTGTTCCGGAGGAGAGAAAAGAGGAAATGAGAAGATTCATGCTCAGAACCGATGACATGCTTTCAGGCCTTTTCATAGGAAACTTCTTCATGTCCATCATAATAAGCCTGATGTCGGTTCCGTTCTTCCTCTTCTTCAAGATACCTCTCGTTGCACTTCTCGCCTCGCTCATGTTTCTCGCAGCCCTCATTCCAATCTTTGCTGAATGGATGGTCCTCCTTCCTGTGGTCCTCTACGTTTTGATCAACAGAGGAGCCGGAGAGGCGCTCATCATCGCAATTTCAGGAAGCGTTTATCTCTACATCTTTCCCGAGATGATTCTGAGACCTTATTTTGTTGCATACACATCCGGAGTGAATCCTGCTCTCCTTCTTCTCGCCTTCATCGGCGGGGGTCTTGTCGGCGGGGTTTCGGGATTCTTCCTAGCACCAACTTTTTTAGTTATAGCAACAGCATTTTATAGGGAATTCATATATGAGAGATGTGAGTTGCCTGAAGGTGGCGATTGAAAACTACGGGTGCACAGCAAATCTTGCAATAGGTAGCAGAATTGAGAGTTTGCTCAGGGAGAATGGAGTGGAAATCTCTCCGGTTGATGAAGCAGATCTCGTCATCATTAACAGCTGTGGAGTGATAGAGCACACCGAGAGAAAGATTCTGAAGAGGATCGAGGAGCTGAGGAAGCACAAAAAGATCATTGTTACGGGATGTCTTCCAGCTCTTCGCGAAATTAAGGGAGAAAATATCATAGCATCCATTCGCGGAGGAAATCTGAAAGAGCTCTCCGAGGTTCTCTCAATCGAGCAAAAAGAGGTTATTCCTCAGCCTTTTGGTGTAATGGCGGCTGTTGACATAGCAAGCGGATGTCTGAACTCGTGCTCCTACTGTGCGGTCAAGCTGGCTAAAGGTGAGCTAAAGAGCAGAAGGATTGAGGAGATTGAAAAGGAGGTTCGCCACCTCGTATCAAGAGGTGTGAAGGAGATAGAGATCACCTCTCAGGATAATTCATCATACGGAGCTGATATAGGGAGCTCCCTTCCGGAGCTTCTTGAGAGGCTATGCAGCATAGACGGAGATTTCATGATAAGGGTTGGAATGATGAATCCGAGAACTCTGCTTCCCTTACTCGACGAGGTTCTCGAGGTCATGAAAGATGAAAAGATCTTCAAATTCTTCCACATTCCCGTTCAGTCCGGTTCTGACAGGATTCTTGAGAAAATGAAAAGAGGATATACCGTGGAAGATTTCCTCGAGATCCACGAAGCCATAAGGAGGAATTTCAGGGACTTTACATTCTCCACAGACATCATTGTTGGATTTCCGGGAGAGAGCGATGAGGATTTTGAGATGACAAAAGAGCTGATAAAGAAAATTGAACCGGACAAGCTGAACATCACGAGATACTCTCCGAGAAGGGGAACTGAAGCCTATGGGATGGGGGACATTCATGGAAGGATAAAGAAAGCCAGATCAAGAGAGCTCTGCGAACTGCACAGAAGAATCTCCCTCTCTCTTAACAGAAAACTTCTGGGAAGAGTTTCTGAAATTCTTTTGACAGAAGAGGGGAGAAAGGGAGGAGTTGTTGGAAGAGACCCGTGCTACAGAAATGTTGTGATAAGGAAAGAGCTCCCTCTCGGT
>JACIWD010000022.1 GCA_014361165.1 Candidatus Mnemosynella bozhongmuii | reverse complement strand
CTTTTGAGTTCCGTCGCTGAGAGTGATGTAAACGAGCTCTCCATAACCAACAGGTTCGGTCTTCTCAAGGAAGAGCAGAGGACCGCTTATCTCGGTGATCGTTCTGTATTCCTTAACTCCAATCATTCCTCAACCCCCAGCCCGAGTTCAGAGAACTCCTTCTTCATCATCTCCTCTACCCTCTTTATGACCTCCTCGTATTCTCTCTCATATTTCACCTTCGATAGCTCAACTCTTGATTTCAGCGAGAGAACTTTTTCGAGAGGCACTCCTGCTTTAAGAGCTCTCGAAGCCATCTCATAGAACTTCATTATGCCTCTGAGCATCAGATACTGCTTTTCAAGAGGAGTGTAGGTGTCAACCTCGTGATAGGCATTCTGCTGGAGGAAATACTCCCTTATCATTCTTGCAGCTTCGAGAACAAGACGCTGCTCTTCTGGAAGAGCATCGCTTCCAACAAGCTGAACTATCTCCTGAAGTTCTGCTTCTTCCTGAAGAAGCCTCATCGCATCTCTTCTGAGCTCATTCCACTCGGGAGATATTTTCTCCTCATACCACTTTCTGAGAGTGTCCACATAGAGAGAATATGAGTTCAGCCAGTTTATGGCAGGGAAGTGTCTTCTGTGAGCAAGCTTTGCATCAAGAGCCCAGAAGACCTTCACAATTCTGAGGGTGTTCTGGGTTACAGGTTCGCTGAAGTCTCCTCCCGGCGGTGATACCGCTCCAATTATGGTGACAGAACCCTCTTTATCGCACAGGGTTATGACCCTTCCGGCTCTCTCATAAAACTCGGAGAGCCTTGCTGCAAGATAGGCGGGATAACCCTCCTCTCCCGGCATCTCCTCAAGTCTTGAGGAAATTTCTCTGAGTGCCTCAGCCCATCTTGAGGTTGAATCAGCCATTAAGGAAACATCATATCCCATATCTCTGTAATATTCCGCTATCGTTATTCCCGTGTATATGGATGCCTCTCTCGCCGCAACAGGCATGTTGGAGGTATTTGCTATCAGAACGGTCCTCTCCATAAGCGGAGCACCCGTTCTCGGGTCTTCGAGCTGTGGAAACTCCTCAAGAACCTCTGTCATCTCATTTCCTCTCTCTCCGCATCCGATATAAACAACAATGTCTGCATCGCTCCATTTTGCCAGCTGCTGCTGTGTCACGGTCTTTCCGCTTCCAAAAGGACCCGGAATTCCTGCCGTGCCTCCCTTGGCAACCGGGAAGAATGTGTCGAGAACCCTCTGACCTGTCAGAAGCGGAACATCTGGCATGAGCCTCTCCTTTGCAGGTCTGGGAAATCTCACAGGCCATGTGTGCATCATCTTTATTTCTCTTCCATCCTCAAAATATCCAATCGGCTCCTCAACGGTGAACTCACCCTCATAGATTTCCTTTATCTTTCCCGAACAGTTCGGTGGAACGAGAATTCTGTGAACAATGTGTTCGGTCTCATTAACCTCTCCTATGATCTGTCCTCCGGATACTTCATCACCGCTCTTCACAGAAGGAATGAACTTCCACTTCTTCTTTCTGTCCAGTGCAGGAGCAGTCACACCCCTTCTTATGAAATCCCCCATGATCTCCCTGAGAACAGGAAGGGGTCTCTGGACCCCATCATAAATTCTGCTCAGAAGACCGGGACCGAGCTCAACAGAGAGAGGCCTTCCTGTATTCACAACTCTCTCTCCGGGTTTAACACCTGAGGTATCCTCATAGACCTGAATGATTGCTTTCTCTCCCTCTATCCCTATGACCTCTCCCATGAGACCCTCTTCTCCAACCTCCACGAGATCGTACATTCTCGCTTTCATTCCCACGCTCGTGACCACCGGACCGGAAACTCTCAAAATCTCTCCTTTACTCACTTCCATAAATCAACACCTACCGAAAGTCTTATTCTCTCCCTCAAACTCTCAATACCTGCTTCTCCTCCAATGATCATAACAATTGGTTCAAGCGATTCCTCAATCTCTCTCCTGAACTCTCTGCTCATCTTCTCCGCAATCCTTCCCTCAGCAATGAGAATTCCTATGCTCTCATCCCTCATAATCTCTTTTATGGATTTCTCCATTTCCTCCGGAGTGGAAACTTCTCTGAAAATCCTCACTCCTGCTAACCTGAAACCAAGTGTGAAGTTCTTTGAACCGACAACAGCAATCCTCATCTCAGATCACCAGCCCCTCTTCCAGTCTCTCCTGAGGAACTCCAAGGCTCTTGCCCCTTGCGATGAGCTGCAGGTTGCGAACCTCATGCCTCTTGCTTATGATGTATCCTATGACCGGAAGAATTGAGAGGGGATAGTGGTATGAAAGCTTATGCGCAAATTCACCGAGATGTTTCTCGAGTTTCGCTTCTATGGTTGTTAAAGAGGACCTTTCAGCAGACTCTCCGAGAATTCTTCCGTAGGAAAAATCTCCAACTGTTCTGAGTATCTCCTCGTAGCTCATGTTCAGAAGCCTTTTGAGCTCCATCTCTGTGAGCTCCTCGCCTGCCATGATGAGGTGGTGCTCTATGTCCCTTGGCTCGACCCCATCCTTCTTCAATCTGAGCAGCGTCATGAGATTCTTGATGTCTATCTCCCTTCTTATGATTCTGAGCAGAAGTTTTCTGTCCTCAGTCCTCTCCTCTTCGAGAATTCCAACAAGCTCCTCATAATATCTCTTCTCAAGCTCGTCCTCAAGCTCTCTCCAGTGCATCTCCTCATGCCTCTTGAGAATCTCGTAGTATCTTGTTCTGCTCAGCGCCTCTATGACCTCATCAATGCTCTTCAGCTCTGCAAGAGCACTCAGAAAGCTCTCGTCAAGCTCTCCGGCAACAACGAAAAGGGACTTTATCTCCTCAGGATCCGCTCCAGTCCTTTTTCCTCTGAGCAGAGATCTCAGATTCCAGATGTCCCATCTTCTGAGATATTCTCTTATCAGCAGATTTGGCTCACCGGAGGAAATCTCCATGAGGTTTCTATAAGTTCTGGAGAGGTTAAGGGTAAGGGCTCTCTCTACAAGCTCAACACCGCTGTATTTATCAGAGAGCTCCTCTATCTCCTCTCTGTATTCAGTCTCTCCAAGAAATCTTGCAATTTCCTCCAGGCTCATCTTCAGAAGCTTCTGGTAGTCCTCTCTCCTCAGAAGCTTCCTTCTCCTCGCCCTCACCCTTGCGGTGATGTAGGCGTAATCCTTTATCTTGCCCTTTTTCCTTCTGATTCTTATTCCGAGCCTCATTTCTCACCAAACAGCATCGATTTTATTTCTTTCATCGAGTTCTCGAAAAGGGAGGAGAAAATCGTCTCGTATCTCAGATCAATTCGCACAGAACCGTCGCTGTTCTCTCCAATCACTCCTCCTGCGCAGTCAATGTTTCCTCCGTATTCCACTTTTGCGAGCTTTCTGACAATCTCCTCCTCTTTTTTGTTCGAGTAAATCCTCTCCGACTCTTTTTCAGCCTCTGAAATCAGCCTCTCAAGAATTTTCTCTCTCCTCTCCTCCGGAAGTTCGGAAATTGCTTTCAGAGCTTCCTGATAACATTTCTCAATCAGTTCCTTCTGCAGTTTCAGAAGCCTTCTTTTTGCCTCGATTCTCGCACTTGACAGCTCCTGTATCCTCATCCTCTTTGCAGTCTCCTCCGCCTCTCTTCTCTTCTTCTCCTTTATCTCCGCAGCTCTCCTCTCAGCCTCCTCTATGATCCTCTTCCTCTCTTCCTCAGCGCTCCTCCTTATCTCCTCTGCCCTCTCTCTGCTCTTCTTCAGTGTATCCTCTATTACTCTCTCGAGACTCATTCGAATCCCTTCAGAGAGATGGCAGGGTCACGAAGAGCAGAATCAGCGAAACCACAAGACCGAAGATCGCTATTGACTCTGGAATGACTGTCATCAGAAGACCCTTTCCGAAGAAGCCTGGATCTTCGGCCATTGCTCCCACTGCAGCAGCTCCGATAGCCTGCTCACCCATTCCAGCACCTATTCCGGCCAGTCCAACAGCCAAACCCGCGCCGAGTGCAATCATTCCAACCGCAAATGGATCCACCATTTTTCATCCCTCCTTCAGATATTTTCTTATTCTACCGAATGGACTGTATTTTTTACCGCCACCCTCAAAGAATTTCGTGAAGAACTCCACATAGTGCAATCTCAGAGAGTGAAGCCCGGGACCTATTATTCCCAGAGCCAGGTTGAGTGAGTGACCGAAAAGAAGAACGAGAGCACCGAGGAGCAGGAAAAATCCTCCTTTTGAGATGAAAAGCTCAAATGAAATTGTATTCACGGCAAGAGCAATTCCCACTGAGGAAAGACCTATTGCGAGAAGTCGGGAATACGAGATGACATTGCTGAGGAGAGTTGGAATTTCCATTATCATGATCGGACCCTCTCCGATCACGAGAAGAAGGACTCCTGCTATGAGAAGGATAACACCGAGAAGAATCAGCGGGGAGAAGAAATTGAGCTGGGCTACTGGAATTCCTCTCATAAGCGGGGGAAGCAGACCATAAACTATCAGAATTCCTCCGAAGAGCATCAGGATCCAGCAGAGTTTTCCGTAAATTGCCTCTCTCCATCCATGGAGGGCAGCGGCATTCCTCAGACCTATGAAAAGTCCGAGGGAGATGTGAGTAACTCCTATTATCAGCGAGATCATCAGAAGTTCCACAACTTCATGAAATCTGTGCAGTGGGGCATGGAAATGGGTCAAACCGAAGATGCTCTCCTCTCCGTAAATCGGAAATCCAAAGAATTCTCCGTATATCAGTCCAAAGATGATTGAGAGAATCGCAGAATAAAGGCCTATTGAAGCCAGCGACTGCCAGCTCTCGCCCTTCATCTTCCTCTTTATCATCAGACTCATAATGGCTATGAGCAGACCATATCCGACATCACCGAGCATGAAGCCGTAGAAGATCGGGAAGGTGATGAAGATGAGGAGAGTTGGATCGATCTCATTGTATCTTGGAGTTGAGAATATATCGATGAGAAGTTTGAACGGACTTATCGGTTTCGAGTGTTTCAGAGAGACGGGAGGCTCCTCCATGGAGGAGACCTCTGTTATGTGCAGTCTGAAATCCTGAAGAGAGCTGTAGAGCTCTTCAATCCTCTCGGATGGAACCCAACCATCAATCACAAAGAAATTATCGCTTGTTGCAAATCTGAGAGGTGCTTCAGCCTTTTCAACTTCAATCGCAAGATACTCCTCACAGGCGAGAAGCATTCCTGCATACTTCTCTTTGAGCTCTTCAATTCTTCTCTCCAGCTCTTCAGCCTCTTTTCTGAGCTCTTCAAGCCTCTCAGACGCCTTTTTTATCTCCTCAGACGTCTCACCATCAACTGGAGGAACCGGAATTTCCGAGAAGCTTGTCTTCAGAAGCCTCTCAGAAACCTCTCCTTCAATGTCCCTTGGTGCGAAAACAGCAACATACCTCTCCTTCTCCCTCTCTCCCTCCACAAAGTAAATCTGATCGGCAATATCTGATAGTGCCTCTCTGATCTCTTCAAACTTTCTCACTCTTCCCACAAAACAGGAAATTCCCTCATAACCTCTACAGAGAGACGGTCTGATTCCGAGAATTTCGAATGGTCTCAGATCCAGCATCAGCTGTTCCACTTCTCTGATCTCCGATTCAATCTTTGATTTCATCTCCAGATTTCTTGATATCTCTTCGCTGAGCTCATCAAGTTTTGAACTCAGAACCTCCTCTATTTCTCTGACATCATACTTCTCATAGAGCTCGCGGACTCCAAGAGATCTGACAAGGGAGCGCAGTCTGAGAAGATACTCCGAATATCTGGATGCCTCCTCAAAGGGCTCTCCAATTCTGAAAACCGGATCTTCTTCCGTGAAATCGTTTATATGAAGGAGATTTAGAGAATGAAGTCTCTCAACAACATCTCTCAGCTCATCTCTCTCACCTATGATGACGACTCTAGTCATCCTTTCCGGGAGGAGCATTTATGACCTCCTCAAATTTTCTGAGCAGAAACTCCACAACCTCTTTCATCCCATTTTCAGCTCTCTCTCTGATCTCTTTCAGCTCTTCTTCTGCATTTTTGAGAATCTCGCTTTTATCCTTCTCTATTTCTTTTCTCTCCTCTTCAATAATCGCTCTGGCCATTTCTTCAGCTTCTCTCTCCGCCGCCCGAATTATTCTCTCTGCCTCAGCTCTGGCCTCGCCGATAACTTTCTGAGAATAAGCCTCTGCCTCCTCAAGAATTCTCCTTGCCTCCTCTTCCGCCTCTTTAACTTTAAGCAGTATCTCTTCTCTCTCCATGCTACCCTCAAAAACTTCGAGGGTCTTTTTTATTTAAAACTTTTCACAGTTTTTTATTCAGGGAAGCTCGAAAAACCGAAAAAATTCGAATCAATTTGATTAATAGTTATATTCCTCGTGATTCAATCCCTCACCATATCGTTTCTTTTCCATTTCTCCCACTTCAAAATCTCCAAAATCCGAAAATTCGCTCTCAGAGAAAATCGCGTATGAGGATTTCATGACTCTCTCACTCAAAATATCCTTTTAACTCAACGGTGTTATGATTGAATTAAGAGGAGTGAAAATCTCTTTGACTTCTCTTCCCTCAGGAAAACATCTTTTTCCTGATTTTCTCCAGAATGAAAGAAATGAAAGAGAAAAGAAACTCTTCCCTCGAACTTCACATCTTTATAAATGAGATGCATCATCAGGGATTCGCTGAAAAGAGCATCTCACAGAACTCAGGAGAAAAGATTTTAAGCGGAAAAGAAGAATTATTACTGCTGGTTGAAATCAGACCAAAATGGGATTGAAAGAAGTGCCAACCGTAGAATTTCCGATTTTGTGCATCCGATCGTTGAAATCAGACCAAAATGGGATTGAAAGTACGCTTATTTTTGTCATTTCCGCATCACCTCCAATTTGTTGAAATCAGACCAAAATGGGATTGAAAGACAGTTCCCCCTGTTCCGCTTATAGAAATGTTATTTAGTTGAAATCAGACCAAAATGGGATTGAAAGAGCCTGCTCTTCATGTCCTCGAACTTCAGATACCTCAGAGTTGAAATCAGACCAAAATGGGATTGAAAGGCCCCTCCACCTCCTCCTTCACTTGCACATACGGGTTGAAATCAGACCAAAATGGGATTGAAAGTAAATATAGCGATTCTACAAGATCACGAATAACTTTGGTTGAAATCAGACCAAAATGGGATTGAAAGTGTATTGAAGTATCTCATACCCGTTCGGTTCGTAAATGTTGAAATCAGACCAAAATGGGATTGAAAGGGATACTGTGAAAGAATTTCGCTTGTGTTGATGCTGCTCTTGTTGAAATCAGACCAAAATGGGATTGAAAGTTTTTATCATCTCCTTACTGCTGAAAAAATTAAAAAAAGTTGAAATCAGACCAAAATGGGATTGAAAGGGATTTTGATTTTCTTCTTCAACTCAACCACCTCACGATGTTGAAATCAGACCAAAATGGGATTGAAAGAGCAATCACAAAGTGGGAGCCTGACGAGATAAACGGTGTTGAAATCAGACCAAAATGGGATTGAAAGTCGCTCCTCTATTTTCAGTTCATAACCGTTTATCGTTTGTTGAAATCAGACCAAAATGGGATTGAAAGTGTGTCATCTGCATCTATGAAAAGAGATTTTGAGCCTTCGTTGAAATCAGACCAAAATGGGATTGAAAGTTAGGTGCTGCAATATTTAACAGCTTGTCACAAATAGATGTTGAAATCAGACCAAAATGGGATTGAAAGTTTT
>JACIWD010000021.1 GCA_014361165.1 Candidatus Mnemosynella bozhongmuii | reverse complement strand
ATTTTAATATAAAATGTACCTGTTATATTCCTCCCACACCGTTCACATTTCAATCCCATTTTGGTCTGATTTTAATGCTTACAGGGATTATCTTGGCAGTAGAGCCACAGCCGATTTCAATCCCATTTTGGTCTGATTTTAATTACTCTGAATTGAAGAAGGATATTGACAATGCGATCGGATTTCAATCCCATTTTGGTCTGATTTTAATATTCAAGCATCGCATCTAAATCTATCCCTTGCTCAGATTTCAATCCCATTTTGGTCTGATTTTAATAAAGAAAAAGGAGCCAAGGAGGCCAAGAAATGAAACCAATTTCAATCCCATTTTGGTCTGATTTTAATAGCACCCTTGTCTGTGATCCAGAAACTCACAGAGTAATTTCAATCCCATTTTGGTCTGATTTTAATAGGGCTGATTTTTTCTGTTTTTTGTTTTATTTCTTTTGTGGTTGTTGTATTTAAAGGTTTGTGTCGGCGGTTCTTAATAATGTAATTTATTTATAAGGGTAGACGAGTTTG
>JACIWD010000020.1 GCA_014361165.1 Candidatus Mnemosynella bozhongmuii | reverse complement strand
TCAGCATAGCTGTATGGACGGGCTCTGCTCCTTCTGAAAACCCTCACCTCTCTGACCTCGGCACATTCCGGAACTTCATGAACTCTTATTTTCACCATCTTTCCGCATCCCTCTTCCATGAGTCTGGTTGGAAGACTCTCCTCCTTTTCAAGAAGAACCTCGCCCTCTTCATTCAGAACCTTCACTCTGAAGCTCTTCCTCTCAACTCTCGCCTCTTTCATCTGACTTGCCATGAAGATCTTGAAGATGAGAGAATAGAGCAGAATTTCCTCTCTCCTCAATCCGAGCTCATTGCGAAGATTGAAGATTCTCAGCTCCTCGGGAGTGAGATTTCTCGTCGGCCTTATGCATTCATGAGCTCCTTCCTTTGAGAAGCTTCTTGGAGAGAACATCTCCTCTCCAAAGTTCTCAACTATGAATTCCCTCGCAAGAGCGATTCCTGCCTCCGAGACCCTCGTGCTGTCAGTTCTGTGATAGGTTATCAGACCCTTTTCAAAGAGATTCTGAGCGTATTCCATTGTCTTCTGAGGTGAGAATCCAAACTGGGATGATGCCTCTCTTATCATCTGACTCGTTGTCAGAGGAGGAATGATGATGCTCTCCTCGCTTTTTGATATCTCCTCAAAGACAATCTTTGATGCTCCCTCTAAATTCACTTCTCCCTCAATCTCAAAATCCTCAAATCCTCCATTGAAGAAGACTCTCGCAACTTTTATCTTCTCTCTCAGCTCAGCAGTTCTTCTTGCGATCCACTCAAGAACAGGTGTCTGAACCCTTCCGGCTGAGAGATTCCTGTTATTCAGTTTTCTCTGAAGATACTGGCTTATCAGGAACCCTATCCATCTGTCCGCAATCCTTCTTACAATCTGAGCCTTAACGAGGCTCTCGTTTATCTCTCTGGGATTCTTAAGAGCATTTCTTATTGCTCTTTTTGTCACCTCATGGAACTCCATTCTCCTTATGACCTCTCCATAAGGTTTCAGACCAAGATAAACGTCAAAACCTATCTTCTCCCCTTCGGTATCCGGGTCTGTGGCGATGAATATCTCTCCACCTTCAAGAGCTGTTTCCCTTATCCCCTCGATGATTTTCATTCTATCCTCATCTATCGGCTCATAAACTGGAATGAAGGTCTCCCCCCTCCTCCTAACTCCAAAATATTCAATCACCTTGTTCAGATCCAGAACATGACCTTTGGTGTAGAGAACATTCACGAGAGCATCATCCATGACGGTTTCATAGACAACAAGATCTCCTATTCTCCTCTGGAATGGCTTACCGAAGAAATTGGCAATCGTTCTCGCTTTGTTCGGGCTCTCAACAACTATTATTGCGGTTTTTATCAGATCTGCCCTTCCACCCTTCTCCCTCATTCTCCTCCTGTCTTCATCCACCTCTCTGAGAATCTCCTGAACATCGACTTCATCTGCTCTTCTGAATTCCGCCTCCTCAAAATAATATCTCATCTTCCTTCGGAGAGAATTGAAGGCTTTAAGATCATCCACAAGGAGATAGGAGAGACCTTTTGAGAGACCTCCGGAATAAAATCTTGAGGTTCTTCCGGATGCCTGAATGTATCCCGTTATGTCGGCTGTGATTATCCTGAGACCTTCTTCAGAGATCTTCAGAGAGATGTCATCTGATTTCATTATCTCGCTCTTCACGTCCTCTCTTCTGAGAATTTCCCGAACTTTCTTCGAAATAAGCCCAACCCTCTCAAACAGGGCTCTCTCCGATGGATTGAGCTCTTCTCTCTCTTTCAGAACCTGAATTCTGCTAAGATTTCTCTGAAGAAATTCGAAATCCCTCTGAAGCTCAAGAATTTCTCTTTCTGAGAGAAGAGATTTTCTCTGAAGCATCGGGATGAGAATCATGAGGAGATAATAGACATCCGGATCGGCCTCCTCAACATCCACCCTGAACTCCATTTTCGGAACTCCGACAAAGAGGGCATACCTTATGTGCTCCGGAAGATCAATTCCCCGGGCAAGAGGATTTCTGTAGCTTGCAAATCCAACCGGGAAGGCAACCCCTCTTTTGAAATCCTCAAGCCTCTCATTCAGCATCTCATACGAGAATGCATCTATTCCGTTCTTCCGAAGGAAATCAACGTATTCCTCAAGCTCCTCTCTTGTTGAGTTCGAACTCAGAAACAGGAGACCTCCAGAACCAAGTGTTCTGATGAGTTCGATGCTTCTCTTCCAGAGCTCAGATCTGTCGGAAGAGGAGATTTCATAAACATCCGAAACATTCCTCAATCTCAGAACAGGTTGCCCGACCTGAAAGTCGAGAAGCTCTCTGAAAAGCATAACTCTCCTGCTCTTCGGTCTGCTTGTTGCGGTGCTGACAATCACTCTGCTTTTAATCCCCTTTTTCCTCTCGTCAATCTCCCTTTCAAGCCTCTCAATTTTCTCAGCTATCCTCTTCCTCTCCTCCTCGGAAGCTCTCTGATAAAGTGATCTGAGCTTCAGAAGCTCATATGCTTTCTCTATAACCTCTTCAGAGAATCCCGCGAGAACAAGAACGTCATTTATTCTTTTTGATGACTTTATTATGCTGTCCACGTCATCTATGAAGATCAGACTGAAGTCATGACCTCTGAGGATTTCGAGATTCTTGTAAAGGAACATGGTTGTTGTGATGAGAATTCCAAAGTCGCCTTCAAGAATTCTCTTTTTCAGTTCCTCCCTTTTCTGAGATGTGGAGGCATTCCCCTTAAAATTGTAGGCAAGAATTCTTTCTTCGGGAACTCCGAAAGATAGGAGTCTCTCCGCTGACTGATTCACAAGCTGCTGGGTCGGGAATATGAGATAGCTTTTCTCACCCCTCTCCTCATTATACTTTGCAAGAACCAGACCGAAAGTTGTCTTTCCAATTCCTGTTGGAGCGAGAAGAGCAAAGCTCCTTCCCGCAAAGTATTTCGATGCCCAGTTTTTTTGAAGAGTCGTTGGAAGATCTCCAAGAGCCTCTTTGAAGCACCTCTCAAATTCTCTGAGCTCTTTTCTCAGCTTGCAGACTTTTTCAAGATCTCCTTCAAGAACATCGGCTTCAAAAAGCTCGCATATCTTCTCTTTTCCAACCTCCTCCTTAAGACATCTCTCACAGGGAAGGCCTCTGCTCAGTCTCTCGGCTGATATTTCTCCGCCGCAGTTGGGGCATAGATTTAAAAACTCAGCCGGGATCATGAGCTCTCAGATGCCTCTTTCAGAAGATGCAGAAGTTCTGCAGGAGTTTTTATCTCTTCCGGAAGCTTTTCGATGAGCTCCTCAATCTTTTTATCTTTCACAACTATTCCCTTCAGCCTATCTCTGAGCTCATCTCTCTTAACAGGGAAATCAAGGCCTCTGATTCTGTGGAGAACGAGCCCGGCCCAGAGAACTCCAAGTTCATCGAGCATCTTCTCCGTCATCATAAATGTTCTCTCAAGCTCTCCTCTCTCCTTCAGCTTCATGTATGCAAGCTTTGCCAGACCCCCTGCCTTGTGCTCCGAGATCTCCTCTTCCTCACCTTCAATGAACCTCTTGATCTCCTCAGGATCTGCGGAGAGCATGTTTCTCACGCTCTGCTTGGTCATTCCGAGCCTCTCTGCAATCTCATCGGCACTCATGGCAGCCTCCTCTCTGTAAACCACGGCATAGCTTGCCTTCGCGAGACTCGGCAACCATGTGAGATTTCTGAATTCCACAAGCTTCTTCAATCCTCCAACAATCTCAATGGCCTTGAGGAAGACTCTCTCGGCAATTTCATCAACTTCAGCACCTTTCGGTTCTGTAATGATCTCCATCTCATCTCACCTCCCTCATTCCTCCTCTTCCCTCTCTCTCCTCACAAAATCGGAAAGCCTCTCCTTTATTTCTATCAATCCTGCCTCGGTTATCTCGAAGACGTATTCGTTTGAATCATGAGCCGTCATTCTGCATCCGTCTATCCTCATTGTCCTCAGAACGCTTCCGAGAGGCATCTTGTAAATTCTCGCCATCTGGGGTGATGTGATGAGCTGTTTGCTGAAGATTATTGTTCCATCCACTATATGAGCGACCGCAAGACCTCCTGCGGCTTCAGGAGTATCCGCCTGATGACCGGATCTTTTCTGACTGATCAGTATCGAGGTGACCTTCTTTTTCTTCAGCGTGTTGTAAACCTCCCTGACTATCTGCCTTGCGAGCATCTCCCTGTTCTCATACAATCCCGTGATGCTGTCCACGATGACAATCTTCGCATCCTTTTTCTCGATTGCATATTCAAGAGTTTCCAGAAAGCTTCTGAGATTGTTTCTGAGAGACCAGCTTGTGCTCGCATCCACAACCACGGTGTTCTCCTCAACTTTCTCAAAATCCATACCCATCACAGAACTCTTCTGCCTGAACTGGGTATAGAGAAAGCTTGCAGGAGTCTCAACAGTGCAGAAAACAACAGGATAACCTCTTCCAGCCTGATAAACCGAGAACTGATGAGCGAAAAGACTCTTTCCTGTATCCGGCTGACCCACTATGTTCATCACGCTGAGATAGGGAATTCCTCCCAGAGGTTTTCTTCTGATTTTCCCGTCATCAACCTCAACTTTGTAGAACATCTCATCCAGCTTTGTTCCTGTAGGTATTCCGTAAAGTTCAGGAGCTCCTTTTCTGAGCTCCCTGAGGGAATGAACAAAGCTTTCCTGAACTCCTCCCTCTCCCAGAATCTCATCTCTCTCCATAATAATCCCAATTCTGAATTCTCTTTAAAGCTCTTAAAAATATTTTCGGAGGAAGTTTTTTGTTCTCGTAATCAGAATCTTAAAGCATGAAGCTGAAAAGCACTAGATTTTTCTCAGCCCTTTTGAGACCTGTCGTTATAATAACAACGGTTTCAGAGAAAGGAGAGGTCAACGGAGCACCCTTCTCCTTCAACATGCCACTCTCCTTTGAGCCTCCGCTCTACGGATTTTCGTGCGATCCGGAGCATGACACGTGGATGAACATCAGGGAGACAGGAGAGTTCACTGTGAATGTTGCGGGAAGATTGCTCGGAGAATATCTCTGGATACTTGAGAAGGATTACCCGAGAGGTGTCAATGAGCTCAGAGAGGCAAATCTGACTGAAATTCCTTCAAGAAAGGTCAGACCTCCGAGAGTTGAGGAGGCAATTGCATGGATTGAGTGCTCCCTTCACTCCTCCTACGAGATTGGCGACCATGTTCTGATTGTGGGAGAGGTTCTTGAGGCAGAGATAAAGGATGAATTCTCCGAGAACGGGAAGATAAAGCCCGAGGAGGCTCTTCTGCACATAAGCGGGAAGTTCTTCGCTCAGGATGCAAGGCTTGTGGAATACAGGAGATCCAGATGAACCTGTTCGACAAAGCTTAAATATGTTCAATGATGCACATGATATAGCAATTATGCTCTGAAGGTGAAGAGATGAGATTCGGAGAATACGGAGGAAGATATGTTCCGGAGACGCTGATTCCACCTCTCGAAGAGCTGGAAAGAGCATACATGAAGCTGAAAGACGATGAGGAGTTTCAGAGAGAGCTGAGAGGTTATCTTGAGAACTATGCAGGACGTCCAACCCCTCTGTATTATGCGAGAAATCTTACAGAGAAAATTGGAGGGGCGAAGATTTATCTGAAAAGAGAGGACCTTCTGCACAGCGGTGCCCATAAAATAAACAACACCCTCGGACAGGCACTTCTGGCAAAAAGAATGGGGAAAAAGAGACTCATAGCCGAGACCGGTGCGGGTCAGCACGGAGTTGCCACTGCGATTGCAGGAGCTCTTTTCGGGATGAGAACAGAGATTTACATGGGAGCTGAAGATGTTGAGAGGCAGAAAACAAATGTTTTCAGAATGGAGCTTCTCGGAGCAAGGGTAATTCCTGTTGAGAGCGGGAGCAGAACTCTGAAGGATGCAATAAACGAGGCTCTGAGGGACTGGGCATCAAGCTTTGAGACAACCCACTATCTCATCGGCTCTGCAGTCGGCCCGCATCCATATCCGGTGATCGTGAGGGACTTTCAGTCCATCATAGGAGTTGAGACAAGGGAGCAAATTCTCAGAACTGAGGGAAGGCTTCCTGACTGCATAATTGCGTGTGTTGGGGGAGGAAGCAATGCAATTGGAATTTTTCACCCATTTCTTCAGGATGATGTCAGGCTGATTGGGGTTGAGGCTGGAGGAAGAGGGCTTGAAACAGAGAAGAACTCCGCATCTCTTCTGAAAGGTGAGAAAGGTGTGCTTCACGGAATGCTCTCATATTTCCTTCAGGATGAGGATGGTCAGATGAGAGACACTCACAGCATAGCACCGGGACTCGACTATCCCGGAGTTGGACCCGAGCATGCATTTCTGAAAGACTCCGGAAGAGTGATTTACGAAAGCGTTAATGATGAGGAGGCTCTCAGAGCCTTCCTGGAGCTCTCCAGAACAGAAGGAATTCTTCCAGCTCTCGAATCAGCTCATGCGGTTGCTTATGCGATGAAGATTGCGAAAGAGATGAAAAAGGATGAAATCATAGTTGTGAACCTCTCGGGAAGAGGCGACAAGGATCTTGAGATTGTCAGGGAGGCTGTAAAATGCTCGGAGAGGGATTGATAGCATATCTGACTGCCGGAGATCCGAATAAAGAGACAACCCTGAGATTCCTTGAAGTCCTCGACAGGTACTGCGATGCAATAGAGCTCGGAATTCCCTTCAGCGATCCAATGGCAGACGGGCCTGTGATTCAGCAGGCGAGTTTCAGAGCTCTTAAAAACGGATTCAGAACAGGAGATGTCTTTGAAATTGTGAGGTCTTTCAGGGAGATTTCGGAGAAGCCCGTCATTATCATGAGTTACTGGAATCCGATATTCAGGATGGGTCCCGGTAGATTTCTTGATGAGATGGCCTCATGCGGCGCCGACGCTCTTCTGGTTGTGGATTTGCCCTATGATCAGG
>JACIWD010000002.1 GCA_014361165.1 Candidatus Mnemosynella bozhongmuii | reverse complement strand
CAGCTTCCTATGTTGCATTCGCTCACGGTTCAAATGACGTTGCAAATGCAGTTGGTCCGGTTTCAGCAGCCCTCGGGCTTTTTGGAGCAGAGATTCCGAGATGGTTGCTTGCAATCGGAGGTCTCGGAATTGTTATCGGTCTGTCCACCTGGGGCTATAGGGTCATCGAAACGGTTGGGGAGAGGATAACAGCTCTCACACCAACAAGAGGCTTCAGTGCAGAATTTGGAACCGCTTCAACAGTTTTGATCTGCTCCTCTCTCGGTCTCCCGATCTCAACAACCCATACTCTTGTTGGAGCTGTTGTGGGAGTTGGACTGGCCAGAGGTCTTGAGGCAGTAGATTTAAGTGTCATCCGAAAAATAATATATTCCTGGGTGGTGACTGTTCCGGTTACGGCTTTCGGAACGCTCCTCCTCTACATAATCCTTGAAGCGGTGATATGAGATGGTTAGGGACTTCATAAGACCGATTTTCGAGATATTCGGAAAATCGCCTTTCGGTCCGATTTACGAGCATGCGTTAAAGGGCAAGGAAACTGTCTATGCTCTCAAGAAGGTTGTTGATGCCTGGTGCGAGGGTGATATGGAGAGCGTCATTAAGCTTGCTGAAGAGGTCTCAAAGCTTGAGCACGAGGCAGACATCATAAAGCAGAAGGTGAGAGAAAGACTTCACGCAGCAGTTCTGCTGCCGGTTGACAGAAATGATGCTCTCGAATTTCTCAAACCTCAGGATTCTATTGCCGACAGTGCGGAAAGGGCAGCGGAGCTCATCTCGATAAAGGAGGATGTTGTGCTGAATGAGAATCTGAAGAGAATGTTCAGGGAGATGATGGAAAAGACGATTGAGTGCATTGATGTTTATGAGTCTCTCGTGAAGGAGCTCAGAGATCTTCTTGAATCATCCTTCAGCAAGAAGGTGGTCGCAAGAACGGTCGAGGTTGTGCCGAAGGTTGAGGAGATAGAGCACGAGATTGATGTTATAGAGATGGAAATG
>JACIWD010000019.1 GCA_014361165.1 Candidatus Mnemosynella bozhongmuii | reverse complement strand
ACGGCCTGGAAGGAAACCCGCGAGCCCGCGCGCTGCCCTGATGGCCGGCCGGTGGCGGTGAAGATCACGTTTGAGGAGCTTGCCAAAATGCTTGGGCGCTAAGTACGCAGGACCCAGCGCGTTCCCTCCGGGCCGTCCCGGAGCTCCACGCCCAGCTTCCCGAGCTTTTCCCGGATCATGTCCGCGAGGGCAAAATTTTTCTCTTTTCGCAAAATGGTGCGAAGCTCAACGATGAGGTCAAGGAGCTCCTCGGAAAGCTTTCCGAGTTCGGCGGGGGCCCCCTCCCCTTGGAAAAGTCCCAGCGGTCTTCCGAGTTCTCGCACGACCTGGGCGGCCTGGCGCATGGCGCCCGGATCATTGCGCCGATAAGCCTCGCCGATGATCTCCTGGATCACCGCGAGCCCCCCGGGGGTGTTGAAATCGTCCTGAAGCTCCGCGTGGAACCGCTCTTTTTCCTTGGCCAGGAATTGCGGGAATTCCGGATCCGCGGGATTCACTTCGGCGGGGATGCGTTCCGCCTCGGCCAGGAAGTTGTACACCCGGGCCACTGCGCTTTTTGCCTCCTCCAGGGCCTCGAACGAAAAGTCCAGGGGTTTCCGCCAATGCCGGGAAAGGTAGAAATAACGGACGGCTTCGGTGCCGAAGA
>JACIWD010000018.1 GCA_014361165.1 Candidatus Mnemosynella bozhongmuii | reverse complement strand
GAGATAGCGACTTCGATGACACTGCGGCTGCAATTCAGGCTCTCATAGCCGGAGGCGAACCAAGAGACAGCGAGGTCATTCAGAAAGCTCTTGAATATCTCAGAAGAGGTCAGAATGAGGACGGAGGAATGAGCTATGAGGAGGGACTTCAGAGCAACTCTGCAAGCGATGCATGGACGATCCAGGCTCTCGTCTCAGCCGGAGTAAATCCTGCTGAATGGAAGAAAGGTGAGAAAAGTGTTGTCGAACATCTTCTCGAACTTCAGGAGGAGGACGGTCATTTCAGATATTCCACAGATTACGACTCGAATCCCGGTTACATGACAGTCTGCGCAATAATGGCGCTTCTCGGAGAACCTCATCCTGTAAAACCCGAGTTCAAAGAGACCGAAGTTCACGGGATCGAGGAGAGCGCACAGGTTGAGGAGACTCCTGCCGCTGAGGAAACGAAGGTGACAGAAGCTGTCGAGACTCAGAAAACACCTTCCAGGGAAACTCCCGGGTTTGAAGTGCTTCTGGCGATCTTCTCGATAATTCTCATCTCGGTGATGAGAAGAAGGGGTTAGGATTCATAAAGAGCGCAGAGATAGGCAACTTTTGCAACTCTCTCAAGAATCTCCGCAGATATGTATGCCTCCTCCAGAGAATTACCAACCGTCACAGCTCCGTGGTCCTCTAAGAGAACAGCTCTGCATCTTTTTTTCTCAATCTCTCTTGCAACGGTCTCGGCAAGCTCCTGAGAGCCGGGCTCTCTGTAGGGAAGAACCGGAATCTCATCTCCGAGATAGACCTCGCCTTCGATGTCTCTGGGATAGAGAACTCTCTCAAGGCATGAAATTGCTGTGGCATAGATTGAATGTGTGTGAACAACCGCTCTGAAGTCTGTTCTTCTGTAAATTTCGAGATGCATCCTGTATTCTATCGATGGGCTTCCCCTGAGAATCTCTCCGGTGATTTTAACTTCGGCAACCTCATCTTCAGAGAATCGTGAGACAGGAACAGATGAGGGAGTTATGTAAATAATCTCGCCTTCTCTGACACTCAGATTTCCTCCCAGTTCACCGATAAGGCCCTTGTCGTACATCTTCTTCCTGAATCTCACTATCTCTCTTCGCATACATCAATTCTTAAATATCGAGAACTATAAAAATCCATTCCATGAATCTTGAGTTTCTGAAAAATCTGAAAAGAGAGACCGGAGAAATAAATTTAAATCCACTTCAGAGAGGAGGAATTCTGAGTAAGGAGGCGAGAGAGGCTCTCAAAGAATGGGCTGATGGTTATTCTGTTTGCGATTTCTGCGGCGGCAGGCTGGATGAGATAAGCAAACCTCCCGTGAAAAGATTCATCCACGAGGTTCTTCCCGAGTTTCTCGGGATAGATGAGGTTAGAGTAACTCACGGTGCGAGAGAGGGGAAATTCGCGGTGATGCACTCTATTGCTGAGAAAGGAGACTGGATTGTTCTTGATGAGAATGCTCATTACTCCTCTTTTGTGGCGGCAGAAAGAGCCGGTCTGAGGGTTAAAGTTGCGAAGAATTCGGGTCATCCGGAATATCTGATAACAGAGGAGAGCTGCAGAAGGGCAATTGAGGA
>JACIWD010000017.1 GCA_014361165.1 Candidatus Mnemosynella bozhongmuii | reverse complement strand
AGGACGCAAATACCAATGGGGTCACGATTACGCGCGTGCGCGTGAAAAATATCGGTACCTCCGCAGATAACCAGTTTGTGAAACTCGAGGTGCGATTGGCCGGCACAAACGGTGCCCTCCTTGCCGAAACCACAAACCTCTCGGGCTTCCGCTCCACAGGGATTTCCCTCACCCCCACAGGAAATAACGTGGTGGCTGATGAAGCTTCAGCGGAGATTTGGATTTGGCTAACACTCGCCGGCCCGGACAAGACCGTGGCTGATCGCACGGTCCGTCTGGAGACCAGTTTCTCCTTCACCGAAGGCACGGTGAGCGGCGATACTGCGGCCGTGCGCGGCAGTTCTTTCACCATTGCCATAAACAATCCGCCGGTGGTCCAGGACTTCACTTGGACCCCGGCTAATCCCCAATATGGTCAGGAAATCACGTTTACCCCGGGAACGGTCTCCGACCCCGATGGAGACGCCATCGTGTATTCCCGGTGGGACTTCGGAGAGGGTGCAGATCCGAGATATGTGGAGCGGAACGGCCCGCCACAGGAAGCTAAGACCAAATACCCTG
>JACIWD010000016.1 GCA_014361165.1 Candidatus Mnemosynella bozhongmuii | reverse complement strand
TATCTCTGGAAATTTCCACGCCCCTCATTTTCTCAATCTGAAGTATTCTGATGGTTTTTCCATCGAGAACCTCTTTCTCCATATTTATAACAGCGTCTGTGAGATAATCAAGCCTTCTCTGCTCATAATATTCGGTGACGAAGATTATCTTCACATCGGTTTTTCTCGCAAATTCTATCATTTCCTCTGTCAAACCCTCGCCATACTTGCTCTTTGAGAACAACTCTATGGCATCCCATGAATCAATCACGAGAAAGGGATCTTTCAGCTTATACGTGAGATTGTAGAGCTGTCTTATGAACGTGGGTTTGTCGGAGTATTCAATCTCTCTGACTATCTCGGCAACATCTCTGGTTTCTCTACGCATTGCTGATAATTTTGGTTGAACAGCATCAACTATGAAATCATCCATTATTGTGCCTTTTATCCAAGGAAAGAGCTTGTAGAGAATCATTGAATCCACTCTTGTCGAGAGATAAATCCCGTTTCCTTTTTTGCAAACTTTTTTAAGAATTGAGAGAGCTAAGGAAGTTTTTCCGGTTCCGGGTTTGCCTTTAATCAGCATCGTATTCCCAAGCTTCTGAGAAAAGAACTCATCAAACTCTGGAGGCAGTTCTATGAGTTCCGAAACATCCTTTTGACCCACTCTGAAACCCCCATTTATATCTCTTCCACAAGAATTTAATAAAATTTCTCCCTCAGAATTCCGTAAATGAGATGAAGATTTCCAATATGAACATTTTTAAGATGTTTCCTCGCAGCCTCATAGCATTTTCTGACCTGTTCAACTGGAGTGACAGGGAGATCCCTCATTCTGTAATCGGGATGGAAAACCAGAAGAGAATAGGGAATTTCATCATTTATCTCAGCGATAAATCTTGAGATTCCCTCAACCTCAATCTCATCAACATAGTATGGAACGAGAAGGGTTGTTGCAGAGATGACCTCCGGAAATTCCTCAGCAACTGCTCTGAAATTTTCGAGAACTCTTTCATTATCCCTTCCCGTGAGAATCCTGTGGAGACCTCTGCTCCAGGCTTTCAAATCAAATTTCACTGTTCCTCCACTCTCATAGCTGAGCTCGGCAGCCCTGAGAACAAGATCTTTTCTCCCAGCCCCATTCCATTCCCAGCAGATCATGAGCTCTGAGGTCTCCTCGACAGCCCTTCTGCTGAACTCTATTGCAAATGGAAGCTGGGGTTCTGGAGAACCTCCAAAATGACATATGCATCTCACATCTTCGTGTATCATCTGAAGAAGACTTTCGATGTCCTTCTCCTCACCTCTGTGAACCAACTTGTGCTCCCAGTTCTGACAGAACAGACAGTCGAAGTTGCATCCGTAGTAAAAAATCGCGAGATTGAAACCCCTGAGCTCAGATCCTTTGCAGAACCATGAATTGCAGCAGTTTGTTGGAAGAGGATCATAATAAGCATGGAGAATTGCAGATTCTCTCCCTCTCCTCGGAATTCCGCAAATTCCATGTCCTTCTCTCAGAGAGCATCTGTTTGAGCACAGATTGCAGTCATCTCCCCCGAGGAGCTCGAGATTCTGATGAAGCTTCATGAAAATCTCTTCATCTTCTCGAGAACATTCCGGACAGAGAGGAATTGACTCCGTCGGAGTCTCTGCCCCGCACCTCAGACACTTCATTCCACATCCTCTTCTCTCAGTGTTTTGAAGGTCTCCAGAGTTATTACATCTGCACCGAGAACGCTTGTGATGTGATGAATCGCGTATTCATAATCATGGTCATCAAGCGCTTCGGTGCAGTCCTTCAGGAGAGTGACCTCGTAGTTAAGGGATCTTGCATCAGCAATGGTGTGCAGAACACAGATGTTTGTCAGAATTCCGCAGACCCAGATTTTTCTGATATTCCTTTCCCGGAGAACCAGATCAAGATCGGTTGAAAAGAATGCAGAATACCTCCTCTTCTTTATGAATATGTCTCCTTCCGCTGGCTGAAGCTCATCTATTATCTCTGAACCCTCGGAATTCTCTATGCAGTGAGGGGGCCAGATTGAGAACTCCTCATCATCTTTTCTGTGCCAGTCCTGTGTGAAGATGACCGGCATGAAATCTCTCGAAAAATCAATCGCGTCCCTCACATTTGGTATTATCCTTCTAAGCCTCTCTCCTCCAAACAGCTTTCCCTCAGGACTCAGGAAATCTTTCTGCATATCAATTACAAGCAGAGCTTCCATGATATGGAATCTCTCTGAAAAACTCTTAACACTTTCGAAGAAAGAAAACTGAAAGAAATACAAAATTTAAAACTTTTGAACTTTAACTGATCGGAATCCAGCAGCCTTATCTTCTTCCCCTTCTCTTGTTGTAGCAGTCCCTGCAGTAAACCGGTCTGACTCCGTCTGGCTTGAACGGAACCTCGGCTTCTGCACCGCAGTCATCGCAGATGATCTTGTACATTGTCCTGGGCTGCTGTCTTCGATCTCTATCAAATGCCATTTATTTCTCACCTCTCTATCGCTTATCACCGCAAAAATATCTCCAGAAAAGAGATATTCTTACGGCTGAGGAAAGTGTGCTGTGACAATACTTAAAACTTTTCCTCGAAGGCTTCAAAAAGTTTAAGGTGGTTGAGTTCGAAACACCTGATCTGGGGATAGATGATGAGGAGATTCTCTTCGCTTGTCCTTGCAGTGATTGTTCTGATTGCTCTTTCCGGCTGCACATCTCAGAATCTTCAGCTGGGAAAACCGGAGATAAGGGGTGTTTCCTACAGTTTCGGAAATGTCACAGATGAATACACCGAGATAAAGACTCTTATAGACGTTTACAATCCCAATCCGGTTCCAATACCTCTGAAGGATGTGAAAACCGAGATATACATGAACGGAATAAAAATGGGAGAGGGTTCAGCTGAGAGATCGGAGATATCCGCGAATTCCCTCTCTCAGATAGTTCTCTCAACGAAGATTGAGAATGAGAAAATCCCGAAGTGGTGGGTATCCCATCTGAAAAATGGCGAGAAGAGTGAAGTTGTGATGAAAGCGAATCTGATTTTTGATCTGAAGCTCTTTGAGTTCAGCTATCCGATAGAGAAGAGAGAAGAGATTGAAACGAATTTGCTTTCGAAGTTCTCCATTGATTCTCCGCAGAAGATAAGAGCCGGTCCTCTGAGCTTCACCCTGAAATCTCTGAGCGCTTCATGGGGAGAGATAACCAACGAGACTTCCGAGATAATTCTGAAGGCAAGAATTGAGAATGAAAATCCGTTTGACATCATGATCGGGTTCGAGGGCAATCTGACAATGAATGGAATTGAGGTTGCGGAGGGCGGTTCAGATGAGCTGATTGTTCTTCCAGCTCAGAAAGAGACAGAGGTTGAGATGAAGATCGTGATCAACAATGCCCTTCTTGATGACTGGTGGAGCTCGCACATCAGAAACGGAGAGAGAACCACTCTTAGCCTGATGCTGAGTCTTCTCTTTGAATACGGAGGAAAGGAATACAGATTCAACGTCAAAGCCATGAGCTCGGAACTGAGAACCTCTTTCATAGGGTGAGGAGGTTGAGAGGAGACAGAAGAAGAGCTCTTCTCAGAGACATCCTTCAGGATATTGTTCCTCTGAAAGACATCCTCTCAGGAGAGGATGATATAGAGAGGCTCTTTGAGGATGCAACATTCAGAGCTGAGCTTGAGAAGAGGGCGGGAAGAAGGGTGTCGAAAAAGGAGCTCAGAGAAGTTCTCGATGAAGATGAGAGAGGATTCAGAAAAGATGTGAAACATAGGGAACGATAATTGCGAGAAGAAAAGAGCCAAAGATGAATGCCGTTATCAGAGATGAGAGTTTTGATGCCAGATTTTCTCCGTCTCCCGCTCCGAGAGAGCTGAGAGCTGAGCTCAGGAGCTCTCTGAAAACATGACCTCCATCGAGAGGAACGGCAGGAAGGGAATTGAAGAGAGCCGCATAGAAGTTTATCCATGCTATCCAGAATGATGAGTTCAGAATGAAGAAGAACAGAGATTCCTGAGAGGCGAAAATTCCCGAAGGAATGAAATAATTGCTGAGAATTGATGTGAATCCTCCAAGGGAGAGGAAGGGCAGAGAGATGAGAAGGAGCCACCCTTCAAGAGAGGTGAGAGAGGAGGGAAGAGATTTCAGATTTTCAAGGAGAGAGGATGCTGAAAAACTTCCGAAAATCAGCCCGTCAATTGATGTCTCAACCGAAACTCCGAGAAAGCCGTTATTCTTCTCAGGATGTTTCTCAAGGGTGACAGCGATGACTCTGCCATCAGACAGCTCAACTGAGACTTCCTCTCCCGGAGACGTTTTCATCATGAAACCGTAGAAGTCTGCGAAATTCCTGATTTTCTTTCCATTCATCGAAACTATAACATCTCCTTTCTTCAACCCGGCTCTTTCCGCGGGAGTATTTTCCCATACATGAGAGATTTTCGCACCACCCTGCTGGAGATTCAGAGAGATGATGAGAGAGCCCTCAGCATCAACAAGTCTGAGAAAGACACTCTCATCTCTGATTTCCGAGAGAATTGCGGAGAGTTCGTCAAAATCAGTCACCCTGATTCCGTTTATCTCCTCAAGAAACATCCCGTTCCTCACTTCTGAGCCATCTGAAGCGTAAACAATGATTTCGGAATCAGAAACAGGAGTTAAAAAGGAGAGGAGGGAGAAGAAGAGGGCAAAGAACACGAGGGCCGTGATGAAATTGCTCGTTATCCCGGATGTGAAAACTCTTATTTTCTTCCACATTTCAGCTCTCTTCAGCTCCTCCTCATCAGGCTCGGCAAATCCACCTATGGGGACGAGAGCCAGAAGAATTCCGAGAGATTTCACCTTTATTCCCTCTACCCTGCAGAGGATTCCGTGAGAGAATTCGTGAACGATGAGGGTTATTATGAGGGCAATGATTCCGTAGGTGAGCGGTATGAACTGATTCACTCCCGGAAGAAGGAGAACATTCCTTGGAGCTGTCAGAGGACTCGGCTCCGGCGGAGATGTGATCATGCGGTAATCCATGAGGATGACGAGAAGGAGCATCAGAACCATTGAAAGAGACATCATGATCAGACCTGCAGAGGCAAGAGCCCTCCACAGAAATTTCCTTCTGGCAAGCGCCTCAATCAGGCTCAGCCCTTTTGGAGTTCTCACCATCAGAATCGGACCGTAAGCCGTTATATCGTGCCTCTCAAGAGTTCCCCTTCTCTTAAGAATTTCAACAGCTATCCAGTAAACTGCGAAGAGGCTCAGGAGGGCTTCACCCAGCAAATCTTTACCCCCATTTTGCGGCAACTTCTTATTCTTCGAGCTCCATAATATTCCTTTCGGGTGATCGGATGGAGGCGATAGTTTATATAACCTCTGGAAGCAGAGAGGAGGCTGAGAGGATTGCGGAAGTTCTCGTGAGAGAGAAGCTGGTGGCATGCGTGAACATCTTCGAGATCACCTCATTCTTCGAGTGGAAGGGAGATCTCGAGAAATGCAGGGAATATGCGATGATATGCAAAACAGTTGAGGAGAGATTTGAGGAGATTGAGAAAAGGGTGAGGGAGCTTCACAGCTACGAGCTTCCCTGCATAATAATGTGGAGACTTGACAGAGGTCACGAAGAGTTTATGAAATGGATAAGAGAGAGCTGTGGGATGGGATGAGAAGGAAAACAGGAGAGATGGGAAGTCCGAAAGAAGTGAGATACGATGAGGAGCACTGGAAACTCCTGAGAGAGCTGAGACTGAAGGCTCTTGAAGTTATGAAAGAGCTGAGAACGAGAAACATAACCTCCTTTGTCCACGGAAGCATTGCAAGAGGAGACGTGAACAGGAGGAGTGACATAGACATTTTCATCCCATATGTCATTCCCTCATTCCTCGTTGAAACTGCTCTTTTCCCTTTTGGAATAGCTGAAAAATCCCTTCTTCAGGCAACCCCGCAGAGTGTTGTAAAGGCGCAGATAAAACTTGAAAACGGCGTTAATGTCTCATTTCCGCTTATAGAGCCGAAGAGAAGAGAGATAGAGTTCTACAGATTTGGAGGAATGATTGATCTGAGTGACCTGAACGAGAGGGTTGCGGGAGTGAACAAAAATCTAATGCTGATTCAACCTACGGATGAGGGGCATCTGGAAATCCCTCTGAGCGACCTCTCACCGGGAAGGGTTGCAAGCATCCTGAAGATTTCTCAGGATACCGTTGAGGAGCGGATGAGGGTTCTTCTCAGAAGAGGAGAGCTCGGAAGAACCGGCGTCTATCTGAAAGTTGAGCTTCATCCGGATGAGAGCTTTGAGGAGGTTCTCAGAAGCATAGTTGAGAGAGACCCTGCTGTAAGGAGGAGAGCATGGAATTCCTGAGATTTCTGAAACCGGATTTCCTCGGATTCATCATTTCAACAGGAGCTCTCTTTTTCATCGGCTTCTACATTGGAGAGCTCTCTTCAGAGCTCAGCTCTGAAATCAGATCGCTTCTTTTCCTCTCAGAGCTCTTCACAAGTCTCTTCGCAACATCAATCCTTCTATTCCTCTCTTTCAGATTTCTTCGAGCTTCCGAGCCTCCGGAGTTTGAAGGAGATATGAAAGTTTCCATAATCATTCCGTGTTACAACGAGGAGAGGGTTCTTGAGAGATGCGTTGAAAGTGTTATTGAAGCAGATTACAAAAACAAGGAGATCATCATAGTTTATGAGGGGGACTGCAGTGACAGAACTCCGGAAATTGCTGAAGAGCTCTCAAAGAGATGGGAGAATGTGAGGGCTCTGAAGAACGAGTTTCATCATTCCAAAGCAGGAGCGCTGAACTTCGGAATTTTTAATTCCTCCGGAGAGATCATTGGAGTTCTCGATGCTGACCACATGATTTCTCCTGATGCCATATCAAGAGCCGTGGCATGGCTCGGGTCTGATGAGAAAATAGGAGCAGTTGGCGGAAGCTGCACTGTCAGAAACAGAGGAAAGGGCATTTTAGCCAGAATCTATGGAAATGAATTTTCAGCCGGTCTCGATATAAGCAGATTCATAGAGGAGCTTTTCAGCGGCTCACATCTTGTTTACGGAAGCAATGTTTTCATAAGAAGAGATGTTCTCGAAGAGATAGGAGGTTTCGATGCATCATGCATAGGAGAGGACAAAGAGATTTCACTGAGATTGCTTCAAAAAGGTTACAGAACTCTTCTTGACCTTGGCATGGTCAGCATGGAGCTCTCTCCGGTCAGTCTTGAGGACTGGTGGAACCAGAGGAAGAGATGGGACAGGGCAAGATTTCAGCTGATAAGGAAATACATGGGCCTTTTGAGAAGTAGGAGAAGATTCAGGTTTGTGGGACTTCCGGTTTTGCTCCTTCAGGCAATCGCATATCCCGTGGGAATTCTCTACACTGCACATCTCCTCGCATCCCTGATTTTCTTTCCACCGCAGTTCTTTGTCATGATTCTTCCATTTTTCCCTCTCTCACTGATTTATGTGATGAGAGCTTTCAGAGATTTGAGGCTTGGATGTGCGGATTGGAAAGATATAATACTCTCCTCTGTGATACCATTTCACATCCTCACGAGAGCCTTCACCGGTTTTAAAGCATTCTGGGAGGAGATCACTTGCACGGGAGCAGCATGGAGAAAGATATCGAGAGTAGAGTGAAGATACACTGGGCAGATGTCATAGCAGAGGAGCTGAAGGGACGACCGCATGTCATCTCAACCGGAATAACCCCTTCGGGTCCAATTCACATAGGGAACATGAGAGAGATTCTCACGGGAGATGCAATACTGAGAGCCCTGAAGGATGCCGGAGAGCAGGCTAAGCTGATTTACATTGCCGATGACTTCGACCCTCTGAGAAAAAGGTATCCGTTCCTTCCTGAAAGCTATGAGGAGCACGTGGGAAAACCCCTCTCAAGAATTCCGGATCCGGAAGGATGCTGCGATAACTATGCGGATCATTTTCTGATTCCATTTCTGGAGTCCATGAAGGAGCTCGGAGTTGAACCCGAGGTTTTCAGAGCACATGAGTGCTACGAGAAGGGAATGTATGTTGATGCCGTGAAGGAGGCTCTGAAGAGAAGGGATGAGATTGCAAAGATACTCAGAGAGGTCTCCGGAAGAGAGCTTCCGGATTCATGGAGTCCATTTCATCCCGTATGTCCGAATTGCGGGAGGATTTCAACAACAGAGGTAACCGGATTTGATGAGAAGAGGGAGACCGTCGATATGAGATGCTCCTGTGGCGAGGAGACAACTGTGAGCATGAGGGAGGGGAAGCTCTCGTGGAGGGTTGACTGGCCTGCAAGATGGAAGATCTTCGGAGTAACAGTCGAACCATTTGGAAAGGATCACGCAACCGCAGGAGGTTCCTACGACACAGGCGTGAGAATTTCCCGGGAAATCTATGGCTATGAACCTCCGTATCCCGTGATTTATGAGTGGATAATGCTGAAGGGAAAGGGTGCGATGTCCTCCTCAAAGGGAGTTGTGATAGAGATAAGGGAGATGATCAGAGCAATTCCGGAAGAGGTTCTGAGATACATGGTGATGAGGGTCAAACCAGAGAAGCACATCGACTTCGATCCCGGTCTTCCTGTTCTCTCGCTTGTGGATGAATTTGAGGAGGCGAGAAGAAATAACACAAGAGAATACCAGCTTTCAGACATAGGGAAGAAATATCCTGATGTTCCATTCCGCCATATTGTCACGGCTGTTCAGATTGCATCCGATCTCGATGGTGTCATGGAGGTTCTGAGAAGAGGAGGGTATGAGGACGATCGAGAGGCCATTCAGAGAATGGTCGAGAAGGCAAAATACTGGCTCGAGAGATTTGCACCACCCGAGGTGAAATTTGAAGTTAAAAAGGAGCTTCCGGAGTCTGCAAAGAATCTTCCGGATGACCTGAAGAGAGCTCTTGGAGTTCTCTCAGAGAGATTTGAGGAAATCGAATGGGAGGCTGAGAGAATACACAGGGAAATTTACTCCGTTGCTGAAGAGCTGAACATCAGAGCTCCAAAGATCTTTCAGGCAATTTACCTCTCAATCCTCGATAAAAAATCTGGTCCAAGAGCTGGATGGTTCCTCATGTCTCTTGGAAGAGATTTTGTTGTGAGAAGGCTTCAGGAAGCCTCTTCTTCCTGAAGTCTCTCCCATGCCTCAACTATTTCCCATCCCTCGAGAAAAACAGATTTCTTTTCCTCCGCATATCTTCTTGCTTCACTCTTTGGAAGAGCTGTATCCTCATCAAGCATTTCGCATATCACCATTGCCGGAGTTATTCCGGCTATTTCCGCAAGGGCAACAGAGAGCTCTGTCTGACCCCTCCTTGTTTTCAGAAGACCATCAGATGCTCTGAGAACAGGAACATGACCCGGAGCTCTGAAATAATCTCCAAATTTCACTTTTTCCCCGCTGAGAACTCTTTCCGCAATCTTACCTATCTCCCTTATCGTCAGGGCTCTGTCCCTGTCAGTTATTCCGGTGAAGACATCTCTGTGATTTACCCATATGGAGAATGATGAGTGAGAATCATATTTCACATCTCCGGGAGCCTCGATTATGTTCTCCGGAAGTATATCAGAAGCCTTTCTGAAAATCTCGAAGGCATAGGGAAGAGAGAGTTTTCTGCAGACTTCCGCCGAGAGAGCTACGCATATGAGTCCTCCTCCGTCTCTCCTCATCAGCCTGACATCTTTTGGTTCAACCGATGAGGCAGGAAAGACAATATCTGTTTCTCCCTCTCTCCTGTCATCATCATATATCAGAACCATTTCTCCCCTTCTGAGAAGTTTCACAGCTCTTTCAACACTCATGCAATCACCTTCAGTTTGACGACATCACCATCTCTGAGCTTCAGTTTATCCCTGAGATTGAAGGGTGCAACTATTTCGAGAACATCCTCCGGATAGTGCGTCCTTTCGGGTATCAGAACTCCACACTTTATCGATTCCAGCTCTCCCTCAAAAAGCTTGCACCCTCCAAATTTTCTTCCCTCTGACTCAAAACCCCTTATCTCATACCCCGGTTTTTTGGACAGCCTTTTTCTTATCTCGGTGTCCTCGGGAAGGATCCTGATATTTAAAGTTCCGGGATATGGCCGGAATCCGATGATCCTGGAGATCTGAGCTGTGTAACCCTCAAGTGAGAGATAATATCTTCCCTCTCCAAGACCCGTGAATACCTTTCCCCTTAAAGAGAGAACTTCCGGAGATTCAAAGATTCTGCGATAATCCTCATATTCCTTTCTCAGGGTTCTCTCTCCCTTCTCTGTTATTGATACCCACTGACCATCGGGAGTGATTCTTCTCGATATCATTCCCTCGGTCTCAAGCTCCTTCAACCTTCTTGAAACTGTCTGAGGGCTCCGGTTTATCTCCGAAGATATTTCCCTTGTCGACAGCTTCACGGACTCTTTCATTCCTCCCTTTCCTGCAATGTACTTCAGGATGCTGATATCATACATTGTATGCATATCATTTCTGAGATGCCATATTTAACCTTTCCCTTCTCGCAATCCTTCTGGCAATCATGAGAGGTTCTGGAAAGGAGTTTCCCCTCATCAACCCCTTCACAACTTCAAATGCTCCTCTGACCGATATCCTGTGACCCGGAGAGATCAGCAGAGGAGAATGTTCTCTGGTGAATCTCGCGGCAATTCCAACCTCCTTTCCAAGATGCTTCAGAATTCTGAACTCATTCTCCTTCAGCTCCGGAATTCTGTTAACAAGTGATTTTTTCGTCACTCCAACCGTCCTTATGTTCATGAGAACTCCTATATGAGATGCAAGTCCCAGAAATCTCGGATGAGCAATTCCCGAAGCGTTGAAGATAAAGATGTCAGGAGAGCTCTTCAGAGAAGATATCAGTTTCATCATGACTTCTCCTTCGGAATAAAATCTGAAGGATGGGATGTAGGGAACTTTGGGAACATCTCTGAGAGTCCTCTCTTCAACGATCCTCTCCTCCTTCACAACAACCGCGGAACATATGATTTCATTCCCGAATGAGGAGGTTGCAATTCCGCAGAAGACCTGAGGTTCATCCTCATCTTCAAGAATGACTCTTCTGGACAGTCTTCTCTGCTCTTCAGCCCATCTTTCCTCCATTCAAAAGATTTTAATTCTTTCTCTCCTCAAAAACCTTTGTGATTGAGAGAATTGAGGATTTTCTCAGAAACGCAAAATATCCGGAGCACTGCATTCACTGCGAGGGAATTGACGGGAGGATTGAGAATCCGAAGCATCATCCGAGCTATGAGTTTGGCACAGATTGCAATCTAAGCTGCATTTTCTGTTATTCGAAAATTGCAGAGATGAGAGGAGTCGTGATAAGAGAGGGATATTACGGAGAGATGAATCCGAAAGCAATCACAATTTCTCAGTTTGGAGAACCGTTTTATTACGGTGCCGAAAAACTTCTCTCGGTTATCAGAGGGCTCAGAGACATCTTCGGAGATGTGAGAATAGACATTCAAACCAACGGCGTTATTTTTGATGAGAGGATTTGCAGAGAAGCGGATATCATGATGATAAGCCTCGATGCTGGAAGCAGAGAGAAATACAGGAGAATTTGCGGAAGGGATGCCTTCGAGAGAGTTCTGAGAAGCATTGAGATGAGCTCAAAGCTCACATACACATCGGTGAGGACAATTTTCATTCCGGGAGTGAATGATGATGAGCTCGAAAGGATCGCCAAAATATCAGCACTGGCTCACGAGCTTTTTCTTCAGCCTGTTTCCCTCTACAGAGAGCAGGAAGATCTGATTCAGAGTGTTGATCTTGAGAGAGCCGAGAGTTTATGGGAGTATCTTGAGGTTGCATCAAGGCTCTCGGAAATAGCAGATGTCAGGATTCCGGGATGTCTTCTGATGAATCTGAGAAGGTTTTCAGAAGAGAACGGAGTGGAAAATCTGAGATATCTGAGAAGAAATGCGATCGGAGAGGTTCCAAAAATTGAGAGAGAGTGGAAATTCGTTCTTTAAAGCACTTCTCTCAGAGATGCTTCAAGAATGCTCTGCCATCTGAAGCGTTCATCAGACCTCATCAGAGGACGTCTTTTCTCGCCTCCGAGTATCCAGAGGTAGTAGAGCTGGTGTCCGGGGCAGACCACAACGGGATGATATCCTCTTGGAATGAGAACGGTATCACCATCTTCTATCAGATGAACCTCATTGAAATCATCCCCGTAGATTCTCTGGAGAGCAAAACCTTCCTTCGGGTTCAGCCTGAAATGATACACCTCTTCCATTCTCGCCTCATGAGGATAGTCATCCCGATCATGCTTGTGAGGAGGCCAGCTCGACCAGCTTCCCGGAGCATTTATTGTTTCTCCTATCAGAAGCCTCTCTGCAGGTATTGAACAATCAATGATATCCCTTATGTCTCTTCTCCAGTTCCAGACCCCTCCGCATCTCTTCTTGACCTCTTCGGGTCTTATGAAGACCTCGGTTCCCTCTTTGTCTGAGGGGGATTTCACAACGGCAATCTCGGAATCTGCAAGAGCCTCTATCTTAACCCTTCTGCCTCTCGGAAGATAGAGAGCCCAAGGATCTTTCGTAAATGGATCGCTTCTTATTCCGGTATTATAGGTTTTTGCATCTATTTCAAAAGATACCTGGCCGATGAGTAGAATTAGAGCAGATTCTTTTCTGATCTCCCTGTAATCGAACTCATTTCCCCTTGA
>JACIWD010000159.1 GCA_014361165.1 Candidatus Mnemosynella bozhongmuii | reverse complement strand
CTCTCCCACAGGACCTTTGATTTCTATTGTGATGTTCAAATTGTAATCCGTAGAAGTTCCTCTAATCTTTAGGTCATTACCTAGAACGGCGGTTGCTGGAACATCAAGAGATATCTCGGCTTCAACAACTTCGAATGTCTTCGTTACCTTAGTGCCAACTGTGTCCTTCACTTCAAGCGTGTAGGTTCCAGTGCCCAATTCACTCAATTTTCTACCCTCGTCATCTGCGAGGACCGAATATCCAATTCCAGTAGTCTTATTCACACTCGTTGCATAGAACTTGATGATTCCATTGGAATCAAGAACTTTCACATACTTTATTCCGGCATTTGAAGTACCGTTGATGTAGACTCTATGACCCTTTACGAAACTGCTGACATCATCTTTGTTAATTGTCTTATCGTTAAGCTTCACCGTTAAAATGGGCTCTGAAACTGAGACATTACCAGCCACTACTGGTGTAGCAGTTTCATTGCTTGTGATTTCTATTCTGTATGTCCCTGTTTTAGTTATAATATCCTTAGTCTCCAAGGTAACGGTATGCACACCTGATGAGAGAACGCCTGTATAAAGAGTGACTACTTGACCGTCTGCATCTCCTGAAGTCCCAACAGCATAAATTGTCACGTCATCTGGAGTTGGATCACTTACATTCACTTTCACTTGAATGGGCTGACCCATAACTATACTTGTGTTTAAAACCGTTGTATTGGTGGAAGCTATATTTGCTTTTACCGGAATCACCGCAAGCCCTGCGAACACTGACAGCACCATTACTGTTGCCATCACTATTGAGAGAATTCTTTTAGTTCCTTCCATACTTTATCTTCCTCCTCCTTTTCAGAGGCTTTTTCAAAGGTGACGGGTTTCACACTTATAACCCTTTCCCAGACTGAGTCAGAGATATGGCATCGCTGCTAACCCGTCACCTTTGAACTAAATTATAATTATCCACTATTTAAAACCTTTTTGGTTGGAAATGTTAAGCGAGAGGTGAGATGAGAGTCCCAGCCCCTCTTAAACTCATCGAAATTCACTTCGACAATTGTCGAAATCGGAGATTCTAAGTGAGCACTGAAAAGGAGGCTTGAGGAGCTCAATCTGGATTGAATGATTATTTGGAGCATCTCAGGAGCGGTTGAAGTTGATTTAAAGACGCTCTCAGGACTGATGCATTTTAGAGGTTCAAGAAGCATGAGCTTCCTCCAGAGAAGAAATTCTGAGAATATTTCACGGGTTCAAGTCCGAGCCTTCTCCCCTTCCTGAATCTTCAAATAACTTTGTTTCAGCTCCTCAAATTCTTCAATCAGATAATAAGCCTCTATTCCAGCTTTTTTCGCATTCTCAGCCATGATTCCGTCATTTGTCACCAGAACTGAATTCGTCAGTCTGGCTGTTGCTATGAAGTAAGCGTCTATTGCTCTGCATCCCGTGTTTCTGCAAATCTTGATGATTTCCTCGAATATCTCATCTTCCCTGATCAGATTGAAATTTTTAAGAATGAAATCATAGCCGAGATCCGCCAGTTTAATTACTGTATCTCACGAGAACACCTGCTGTCTCGGCTAAAATTAACTTTGGACAGTATATCGGCTTACCTCCAATCAACTTCAAAAACTCCTCTGATTTTCTCCTTCTCTGGCTATCTCTTTTAATAAAGAAGTCAATTAAAACAGAAGTGTCAATAGTCAATCCCATGCTCTCTTCCTCATTTCCAGCAAAAATTCCAACGGGTCTTCTTCAATTCTTATCTCGCCCGAAATTCTCTCAATCTCTTTCGAAATCTCTTCAACATCCCCCATCTTCCTCTCCTCTACAATCACCTTTCCGTGGATTTTCTCCCCTCCTAATAAAATCTTCACCAAACTGGAATGAGAGGGGAGTACAGTTTCTTCAGCTCCGCAAACTTCCTGCGGTTAACAAGATGAATGTTCACCCTCGGATCATCAGTGAGTTTGATGACAGCATCTCTGTAAAACTCAAAGCTGAATTTCTCGGGAATTCTTTCCGAGACAATCAGAATGTCGAGATCTGAAGAAAGCGTGTGCTCACCTCTTGCGTAACTTCCCGTTATGTAAACCTCAGCATCTTCGAAAATTCCCTTAGCCTTCTTCTTGATTTCAGAAGCTATTTTCTCAGCTCTTTCGAAAAGCTCTCTGTTCTTCTTCAGCCTCTCATAGTACTCAATCAATTCCGCAGACCTCCATGAGCTTCTTAACTGCTTCAAGAGCTCTTCTCGCAGTTTCCTGAGAGTACTCCACATCGAAATAGCGAGATGCAACATAGGAGAGCTCGATATCCCTGAGAATATCAAGATTCCTCTCCCGAAATTCCATCAGCTTTTTATCTCCCGTAAGCTCGAAGAGGAGCTTCAATCCGTGAGACTTCGGGAAATCCCCGTATTTCTTGGAGATCAGATATTTAAGGATGAGCTGAATCGTTTGTTCAACGAAAAACATCGTGAAGTTGTAATCCCCTTCCTCATAACTTTCCTCTGCCTTTTTGTAGAACTTTAAAGCATTTTTCTTCAGAAACTCCATAATTTCTGATGTGCCTAAAGCATCTATAAATTTTCCTCTATGATTTTTTTGGAAGACATATCTAAGTTTTCAGAGTTCGACTAAAGCTTTGAGAATATTGCGAATTTCCTCATCGTCCATCCTGCAAGTGTATTAGTGTGACACACATAAGAAGGAGTGATGGAATGGGGGAAACTTTGTTTCTGAAGTTTTTGGGAAGGAGCAATACGATAATAAGGGTAATCGATTTCCTGATTGACAACGAGGCTTTTGATTACTCGAAGACAGAAATATCAAAAGAGACTAGGAATCAGCAGAACTACTCTTCTTAAAATCTGGAAAACGTTAGAGGACCTTGGAATCGTTGTGGAAACAAGAAGGGTTGGAAGAGCAAAGATGTACAGGCTGAACAGGAAGAATCCGATCGTTCAAAAGTTTATCGAACTTGACAATGCGATTTCTGAGTATTATGCTAAGAGGTTTGCTGAAATAGCTGCGAAAGCCTGAGAAGTTGATTGGTGGCAGATTTCAATCCCATCTTAACATGATTTCTCCGCTTTTCAGCTTTTTTTGCAAGGCCCTCAGAGAACACTCTGGCTTCTAAATCTCTGACTTCTTTAAGTAAATCTATGTTGGAATAATCATCCTCAACTCTCATTCCCACTCTCAGGAATCTTATACGAGTTCTAATACCAAGTTTTTTAACGAATGTATTGGCTATATTCTCAAATCAGTAATAAGAAGATCGTCATCGATGCAATAACATACCTCATCAACACGATCTAAGGCTTGTTCAAAGTCTTGATAAAGAAGATGACAAAATCCTAGTTTTCCAATTTTATTAATCACATTTTTGCTCTCTGTCTCTGCTTCTATCCATACTTCGTGACTGCCCCTCCGCATTTGTGCATCAGGTAAATACACGAGAGCAAGAGAGGGAGGATCAGGCATAGGATACATCAGCCTATCATCATCCCTAAAAATAACATAGAATCCTTTCTTCTCATAGTAACGGATTCCATATTCCAGCAACCATCCGTGTCTTGCAGATTGTTTTGCCATACACTCATTACTCCCTCTTTATACTTTCAATCCTATCTCAGCCTGATTTCAACCGTGGCTCGGCCATTCATCCTCTCAAAAACCCTCAGGGTTCTCCATACCTTTGTGTGGTTCACTCTCTGCCCAATCTCAGATGAGATCGTCTCTGCGATCTTTCTTGTGCTCAGTCCTCTCTCCCTGAGTTCAAGGATCCTGAGAGCCACCTCTGTTGGCTTTATCTTCAGGTGACCGTCCTCCCTTACTGCTTCGAAGAAATCCGGAACTCTACCAACCCAGTAGCCAAGTTCCTTCAATCTCTGCATCCCGAATTTCGTCTTCCAGATGAGGTCCTTTCTGAAATACGTTGCGAAGGCTGAGAGAAGAGTGAACAAAAGCTCCCCTTCTGGATCCGAGACATCAACGTCGATGTTAGAGCATCTAACTCTTATACCATATCTCAGGAAGAGTTGAATGAGATCGAGAGCTTGTTTCGTGTCTCTGCTCAATCTGTCATTGTGGTAAACGAGGATGAAGTCGAACCTTCTTTTCTTAACATCCTCGATCAACCTCTGAAGCTCCGGTCTCTCAAGAGATCCTCCCGAATATCCCTCATCGATGTATTCATCCACAACCTCATAGCCGTCGAGTTGAACCCATCTCCGGAGAAATTCAACCTGTGCATCAATGCTGATGCCATTCTTTTTCTGCTCTTCGGTTGAGACCCTCGCATAGATTGCGCATCTCATAGCAGATGCTCTTGCACTTCCAGTAGTTCACTGTTCCGATAGAGACTCCTTGCGTGACAGCTCAACTCACTTGCGTCTGCAAAGAAATGTAATGGTGAAATTTATTAAAGGTTAAATGTAATCTGTCAGTAAGGGTGAGGTGAATGTCATCGTTTAAATTCATTCAGACCGAGGTGGATCCGGAGACTTACAGGATCCTGAGGGCGATCGCAATACACAGAGGGGTTCCTCTCAAGGAAGTTCTGAGAGAGATCATGCGGGATTACACCGAAGCTCAGAGGAGGGAGCTCATCAAGAAAATTCACGAGGATCCGATCTGGAAGGGCATTGGAATGCTCAAGACCAGGGATCCTGAGGAGAGCGAGAAGGACACGTGGGGCGTGATCGAGTGGCAAAGCGAGTGACTCGTGGTGGGGCTGTGAAGCCTGAGTTGATTTACATGGACACAGGAGCGCTAATAGCATTCTTCAGCGAGGGAGATAAAAACCACGAGGCAGCAGTGAGTTTTTTTGAATCATCGGTTCTGGATGGTGCAAAATTTGTTGTCGGCCGTCCGGTCCTCATGGAGTTCCTCAACGGGGCCTCGAAGAGAAACGGGAAGCGCGTCGCAATAGAGCTGAAAAAGATCATAACCTCCAGCGAGCACGTGATCATCGAGAAAGAGACTGAGGAGGACTGGGAAAACGCGTGGAGACTCTTTGAAAAGTTCGCTGATCAGGATGGCATGGATTTGGTTGACACCCTTAGTTTTGCAATTATGGAACGCCTAGGAATAAGAAAGGCCTTCACATTCGACAGTGACTTTGCATCCTGCGGTTTTAAAGTAGTTCCTTAAACTTCCAGCTCCATCGAGCCGCTCTGGTGAACAGGTTTCCCGCTTCACCGAATTTGGACGGGCGGTAGATTTTTCATCATGGCCCCACAAGTTTGAGGTGATGAGAGAAGTTCCAGGGCTCTTAAAGGAGATCAGGGAAAAGCTTGAGGAAATTGAAAAAAGGCTTAAGAGGATCGAGGAAGAGTTTTTCGATAAGCTGAGCGAGGAGGAATTGAAGGAGCTCGAGGAAGATCTGAAGGCATACAGAGAAGGAAAGCTGGAGCTGATAGATCTTGGGGAGGTCGAAAGGCTGAAAAATTCCTGGATAGGCTCTCGAAAAAGGATAGAGAAAGAATTACTTAAGGGGAAGAGAATCGTTTGACTCACGCAAAGTGTAAAGAAGAGGAAGATTCTCCGTTTCTGGGTCTGTTCAAAACACTTTTCCTGATGTCCCTTCCATTCGGGATTGTCCTTGGAATTTTAAGCCTTATGGAAGCAAAAGAGTTTGAATCTGCAATTGAAAAAGTAGTAGCAGGCGTTTTAGCTGGAATTCTGCTTGCATTTATCTTTGCGTGCATAATAACTCTTGTATATCTTCTTCCGTATCTGTTTACTTAGGATGCTCCGGGAGACATTACATTTTCTGCAATTGCAGATCTGCAAGTATATATATCGGACTAAGATAGGATTGAGAGTCAGATGACTGGATAAATACCGTTGAAGTGCTTCAGTACTCAGATTAAGAAAACACTGTTAGATTTAGAATTATAAGGGAAAATGAAGAGTGTTGAGTGGCTCAGGAATTATACTAAAAAGAAAGGAATTGATGCAAAAATCATAGAAGTCAGAAGAGCTTCAACTGTTAACGAGGCTGCTGAAGAGCTTGGTTGCAGTAAAAGACAGATAATCAAATCCATTGTTCTCGTTGCAGAAGATGAAGCCGTGATTGCAATTGTTGACGGCACGTCATCTGTTGATTTGAAGAGAGTCGAAGAGTTGGTCGGAAAGAAGGTGAGAGTTGCGGTAAGAGAGGAGGTTTTACGTCTAACGGGATTTCCGGCTGGCGGTGTTCCGCCTATAGGACACGACTGCAAGGTATTCGTTGACGAGAGGGTTCTCAAGAATGAGATGGTTTACGGCGGTGGAGGTGATGAAAAACATCTGCTTCTGGTCTTTCCCTCTGACATCGTGAGAGATGGAGCAATTATAACGAAGATAAGAAAGTAAAATCTAGTGTCTCTCAACCAAATAAACTCCAGTTATTGTTAAAATACCTCCTAAAGCTGTAAAAATCCCTATCTCTTCTCCCAGCACAGAGAAAGCCATTATTGCTGTGAAAAAAGGAATAATGTAAACGAAAGCAGCTACTTTTGTTGCCTCCATTACAGCCAAAGCAGAGTACCATATTAGATAGGCAAAGACTGAACATAGAAGGGAAAGATACAGCAAAGAAATCCAAGCGGTCATGCTCAAAGAAAGCGGGTTTGTAATACCTTCGTAGAGGGCAAATGGAAAAAGCAGGATTGAGCCGATTGCAAAAGCGTAGGCTGTAAGAACCTCTGGGCTGTACTTCTCCAGCAGATTCTTCCCCAAGATTGTGTAGACCGCCCACAGAAAGCCATCGAAAATTATCAGCATGTCACCAATGAAAGTTTTACTGCTGAAAAATTCGAATTCTCCCTTCGAAACCACCAGCATAACGCCAAGAAAAGACGAGCAGAGGCCGAGAGTTTTAAGCTTCGTAAACTTCTCGCCAAGAAAAAAGGACATAACTGCTATGAAAACAACCGATGTATTCATGAGTATTGAGGAATTTGTGGCTGTTGTGTATGTGAGAGCCACAAACTGAACTGCGTAGAGCAGAGTAACTCCCGTAATAGCCAAGATTATGATGTGGAGCAAGTCCTCCAGTTTAACAGGCTCCAATTTCTTTTTTAGGTAAACTGCTAGGAGAAGAACTGGCGAAGCCAGGGTGAACCTGTAGAATGCCAGATTGTACGGCTTAATTTCTTGAAGACCGATTTTTATGAAGATGAACGAACCTGCCCAGATGAGCATTGTGAGGAGTAATGCAACTACGTGCATTCTCTGTAGCTCTTCTTTTGTCCCCATTGCTTCTGCACCCCCAGAACTTGAAGGTATGAGAGACTCTTATAACGCTGAGGAAGTGAAAAGATTGAGGGTCTTAAAAGCTTAAAAAGTTTCCAACTCTTCTAAAATTTTTCTCAGTTTTTCTACGATGTTGATTTTTTCTTAGAATGAATGCGGTCTCTTCTATAACACTTATCGAAGTAACAAAATCAAGATCTATGTAGTTTTCAATGACTTTTTTGCTTCTTTCAGACAACTCTGTTTCGACAATTAAGCTAATGAGAAAATTCATATCAAAGAATATCCTCATACCTTAATCTCTTGATTTCATCTGCAGTGACTTTCCTCTCAAGTCTCAATGGATTCCAAGATCTCAGAAACTCTCTTCTTCTAATTCTTCTCTCATCAACTCTGAGCCTAACCTTCTCACCATCTCGGAGTTCGACCTTCTGAAGAGGTTTAAAAACTCCGTTCTCGTAAATTGCTTCTATTATCTTTGGCATTATTTTCTTCAATTTTTCATCTGAGATCAGATAAGGATTTCACTCAGAGTTATTTCTAAAAAAGAAATGATTATTAAGAGAGGAGATGCCACTAAGATTGATGATCAGAGTCAGAGCTCCTGCAACCTCGGCAAATCTCGGAGCTGGTTTTGATGTCTTCGGTCTTGCTCTGAAAGAGCCTTTCGATGAAATAAGGGTTGAGGAGAGCGATGAAATTGAGATAAGGCTCTCGGGATTGAAAGAGGGGGTTCCTGAGGGGAGGGGGAACGTTGCATATAAAATAGCTGAGGAGCTCGGAGTTACTGCGAGAATAGAAATAAAGAAGGGAATCAGATCTGCAAGCGGTCTCGGGAGCAGTGCCGCAACCTCAGCGGGAGTGACGGTTGCTCTTAATGAGCTCTATTCCCTCGGTCTTAGCAGAGAGGAGATGATCGACATCTCCGCAAGAGGAGAGGAGATGATCTCAGGCTCATATCATGCTGATAACGTCTCTGCTGCAATTCTCGGATATTTCACGGTTGTGAGGGGGAGGGGAAGAAATTTAAGAGCAATTTCGATTCCCCTGAAGCTGAAGGTTGCGGTATGTTTGCCTGAGATAAGAGTTGCAACATTTCAGGCAAGAAGGTCTCTTCCGGAGTTCATCTCTCTTGAGGAGCACAGGGAAGACCTGAGCTCTGCGGTAATGATGATCTATGAGGCTTTAAGAGGAAATGCGGAGAAATTCGGTGAGCTCATGAACAGAGGGATTGCAGAGAGATTGAGAAAAAAATTTATTCCATTTTACGATGAGGTGAAGAGAGCCGCACTTGAATCGGGTGCTCATGGAGTGACAATAAGCGGAAGCGGTCCCGCAATCATAGCGGTTCTCTCGGAAGATAGCTCTGGAGTTGAGAGAGCCATGAAAGAAGTATTTGAAAGAAATGGAATCTCCTGCGAGTGCTTTTTAACGGAGAGTGGAGAAGGAGCGAGAATTCTGGAGGAGTGAATCATGAAATACCTCATCTTCATTCCAGATGGGATGGCGGACAGACCCTTAAGAGAGCTTGATGGAAAAACCCCTCTTCAGGTTGCGGAAACACCGAACATGGACAGAATAGCACGAGAGGGTTCCTGCGGCCTTACCGAGAACGTTCCCAAGGACATGGAACCCGGAAGCGAGATTGCAACCCTCTCAATCCTGGGATATGACCCGAAGAAATACTACACGGGGAGGGGACCTCTTGAGGCAGGAGGAATGGGACTCGAGCTCGGAGATGAGGTTGCATACAGATGCAACTTCGTGACTGTGAAGGATGGAATCATGGTTGATTACTCCGCCGGGCACATCTCGACGGAGGAATCAAGAATTCTGATTGAGGCGCTGAATGAGGAGCTGAACGGAGAGGCAAGGTTCCTTCCCGGTGTCAGCTACAGAAATCTCCTTCTGCTTTCGGGATACTCCGAAAGGGTGAGCTGCACCCCTCCGCACAACATAATGGGGGAGGAAATAGAGAAGCACCTTCCCGTTGGAGATGAGAGGACTGTGAAAAAGCTGAGGGAGCTCATTTTTCTCGCTTCGGAGATTCTTGCAAGGCACGAGGTGAATGAGGAGAGGATGAAGAGAGGAGAGAGACCTGCGAACATGATCTGGCCCTGGGGTCAGGGGAAAAAGCCCGAGATGCCCGAGATGAGAATTAAATACGGGTTGAGTGGCTGCGTCATATCCGCGGTTGATCTGATCAGAGGTCTTGGAAAATACGCCGGTCTGAAGATTGTGAATGTCCCCGGAGCAACCGGATACATCGATACGAACTACGAGGGTAAGGCCGAGAGTGCCCTGAAGTGCCTCGAAAGGAACAACTTCGTTCTTCTCCATGTTGAGGCTCCTGACGAGGCATCTCATGAGGGGAGCATCGAGAAGAAAATTTACGCAATAGAGAGAATCGATGAGATGCTCGGAAGAATTCTTGAGTTTGAGGGAGAGCTGAGAATCCTCTTCACTCCGGATCATGCGACTCCTATCAAGCTGAGAACCCACTCGCATGACCCTGTTCCCTTTGTCATATGGGGAGAGGGTGTTCCGCAGGATGAGGTTCAGAGATATGATGAGGTCTCAGCAAGAGATGGAGCCTATGGAATCAGAAACGGTCTCGAGCTCATGAGCCTTCTCCTCGGTGAAGCCAGATGATTCAGGTCATTCCTGTGAGAGGTCTTCCGATTCTCAAGAAGGGTGATGACCTTGTTGAGATGATCGATGATGTGGTGAGGGATGGAGACGTCATAGCTGTTTCCTCGAAGGCGATTTCGAAGATTGAGGGGAGAATCATCTCTCTTGAAGAGATCAGACCGTCTGAGAGAGCTGTCAGAATTGCGGAGAGGCTTGAAGAAGATCCGAGATTTGTTGAGCTCGTTATCAGAGAGAGCGATGAGATTCTTCTCGAATTTCCATTCCTTCTGACGAGGAGAGGAAACTGGATCTGCGTGAACTCGGCAATCGACAGATCGAACGTTCCGGATGGATTTGCAATTCTTCCGCCTGAAAATCCTGATGAATCTGCAAGAAGAATCAGAGAGGAGTTTGAGAGGAGAGGGAAAAGAGTTGCGGTTGTTGTCACAGATACCTCCGGAAGGTGCTTCAGAAGAGGTCATACAGGAGTCTGCATAGGAGCCTCGGGCCTCAAAGTTCTCGTGGAGGGAGGAGAGGACCTCTACGGAAAACCTCTGAGGATTACCAGAAGAGCCATAGGAGATCAGATTGCGGATTTTGCAACTCTTGTCATGGGAGAGGGCTCTGAAGGAGTTCCGGTGGTCATCTTCAGAGGACTCGGGTTTCTGAGCGACGATGAGAGTGCAGAGGCTCTTCTGAGAACCGATGATGAGGATGTGATACGCAGGATTCTGAGGCATTTCAGAACTAAAGATTTTAATAGCTTCATTTGAATAAGGATGAGGGAGAGAGAATGAATCTTGAGAAGATAACGAGGAATGTTGAGGAGATTGTGACGCTTGAGGAGCTGAAGGAGCTCATTGAAAGGGAGAGCTCGCCCTCTGTTTACACGGGCTATGAACCGAGCGGGAAGATTCATCTCGGGCACATGGTGACCGTCAACAAGCTTATTGATCTCAGAGAGGAGGGCTTCCGCGTAACAGTTCTTCTTGCTGACCTTCACGCCTATCTGAATGAGAAGGGGAGCATGGAGGAGGTCAGGGAAATTGCGGAGTACAACAGGAGGTGCTTCCAGGCTCTCGGACTTGAAGACGCCAGATATGTGCTCGGCTCCGATTATCAGACGGAGAGAGAATACATCATAAATGTTCTGAAGCTCGCGAGAGAGACTTCTCTGAGGAGGGCAAAGAGGAGCATGGATGAGGTGAGCAGAAATCTCGAAAATCCAATGGTCTCGCAGATGATATATCCACTGATGCAGGCTGTTGACATAGCAACTCTCGGTGTTGATGTTGCACTCGGAGGGATGGATCAGAGAAAAATTCACATGCTCGCAAGAGAGGGTCTCCCGAAAATCGGGTTCAGAGCTCCGATATGCATGCACACTCCAATAATAACCGGGCTTGATGGAAAGAAGATGTCCTCCTCGCTGAACAACTTCATCTCGGTGGATGACAGCGAGGAGGAGATTTACGAGAAGATGAGAAAGGCCTTCTGCCCTCCTGAGAAAATAGAGGGAAATCCCGTCATGGAGATTTACAGATACCACATATTTCCGAGGTTTGAGGTTGTGAGGATTGAGAGAGATGAGAAATTTGGAGGAGATGTTGAGTTCAGGAGCTTCGAGGAGCTCAAAATGAGTTATCTGAATAACGAAATTCATCCCCTTGATCTGAAGATTTCAGCAGCAAGATATCTCAATGAGATCATTTCTCCTGTAAGGGAGAAGGTGAAAAAGGGGTGGTAAGCTGAAAGGCAATGAAGGTGGAGAGGAAGTTCTCAGAGTAAGATTGCCCGATGAGAAGAAGGGAGAGATTCTCGGAATAGTTGAGAGCATGCTCGGAGCAAATCACATAGTTGTGAGATGTCTTGATGGAAAGACCAGAATGGCGAGGATACCGGGCAAGATGAGAAGGAAGATATGGATAAGAGAGGGAGATGTTGTCATAGTTGTTCCCTGGTCATTTCAGGATGAGAAGGCAGATGTTGTCTGGAGATACACCGAACCGCAGGTTGCTTGGCTTGAGCGCAAAGGATATCTCAAAGAGGGTATGAGATGAGAGAAGAGGATCTGAGAAGGCTTGAGGAAGAAATAGACAAACTCAGAATGAAAATTCTTGATTCTGACGAGTTTAAGGTTTACAGTGAGATTTTAGATAGAACGACTCTTATGGCTCTTTACAGGCTATCAAAGAAGGGATTCATAAAGGCTCTCGGCGGAGTTATCAGCAGTGGAAAGGAGGCAAATGTTCTACATGCTCTGAAAAACGGTGAGGAGGTTGCCGTGAAGGTTTACATGACATACACATCTGATTTCAGAAACATGTATGAGTATATTCAGGGAGATCCGAGATTTCTGAAGGTGAAGAAGGACAGAAGGAGCGTCGTGATGGCATGGGCAAGAAAGGAATTCAGAAACCTGAAAATTGCTGAGGAGAGCGGTGTGAGGGCTCCAGAAGCTCTTGCAGTTGACAGCAATGTTCTTGTTATGGAGTTCATAGGAGAGAACGAGAATCCGGCTCCGAGACTGAAGGATGTTGAGGATGAGCTGGAAAAGGAGGAGATGGAGGAAATCTGCTCAACCGTTCTCGAGTACATCAGGAGACTTTACAGAAATGGTGAGCTCGTTCATGGAGATGTTTCAGAATACAACATACTCGTGCATGGTGATGAGATTGTTCTGATTGATTTCGGTCAGGCTGTTCTGAACAGGCATCCAAGAGCGCTGGAATTTCTTAAGAGAGACATTGAGAATGTGAGCAGATATTTCAGAAAGTTTGGTATAGAGGTTGATGCTGAAAGTATCTTTCGTGAGGTAGTATCATGACGTATCTCAGAATTCCCCTGGAAAGGGTTGGAGTGCTCATAGGGAAGGGTGGAGAGACGAAGAAGGAGATTGAGAGGAGAACTGGAGTGAAGATTGAGGTTGATTCAGAAACGGGAGAGGTGCAGATAGTTTCGTATGAGGATCCTGCTGAGGTTCTGAGGGCAATGAACGTAATAAGAGCGATAGGAAGGGGTTTCTCACCGGAGAGAGCATTCAAAATTCTTGAAGATGAGATGATCACGCTCGATATCATAGATCTCTCGGAATATGCGAGAAACAGAAATGATCTTCAGAGGATAAAGGGAAGGATAATAGGGAGAGATGGAAGAACAAGAGAGATTTTTGAAGAGCTGACAGGTGCTCTCATCTCGGTATATGGAAAGACGGTCGCGATTATAGGCTATCCCGAGCAGATTCAGGTTGCAAAGAGAGGAATAATGATGCTGATTGATGGAGCTCCTCACGGAGCTGTTTATGCCTATCTCGAGAAAATGAGAAGAGAGCTAAAACAGATGGAAATGGATTACAGGGAGCTTCCATGAAGATAGCTGTAAGCGGGAAGGGAGGAGTTGGAAAGAGCACGCTGGCCGGAACTCTTGCGGTTCTCTATGCTGAGGAGGGAAGAAGGGTCATAGCAATAGATGCCGATCCGGATTCAAACCTCGGTGATGTTCTCGGTGTTGAGAGAGCTCCTCCTCCGCTCAGCAAACTTCCACTGATCAGGGAGAGAACCGAGATAGCGGATGGCGTTTTCAGAGTAAATCCGAAAGTTGATGATATTGTTGAGCGCTTTGGTGTCTCCTCAAGAGGAGTTACCCTCCTTGTTCTCGGAACCATTGAAAAGGGAGGAAGCGGATGCTTCTGTCCCGAGAGCGCATTTCTGAGAGCATTTCTCAAGCACGTTCTCGTGCGAGAGGATGTTGTGATTCTTGATTTTGAGGCCGGAATCGAGCATCTCGGAAGAGGGACAGCAAGAAATGTTGACGTCCTTCTGATTGTCCTTGAACCGAGTCTGAAAGCTGTTGAAACAGCAAGAAGAATAAAGAAGCTTTCCGAAGATCTCGGGATAAGAAATCTGTTTGCGGTTCTGAACAAATCGAAGGGAGAAGAGGAGGAAATCAGGAAGCTTCTCGGAGATATTCCTCTGATAGGCTCAATTCCATATGATGAGAGGCTGAGAGAAGCTGACATCCGTGGAGAGCCTCCCTTTGAGGTCAGCGAGACTCTGAAAGAGTCTGTTAAGGAGATCAAGGAGAGGCTTGAGGATCTCATTCGTATCTGAGAGCCTCAACAGGGTCCATCTGGGCTGCCTTGTATGCAGGATACAGACCGGCGAGAATTCCAACTGCAACAGAGATGCCCATGCCCAGGAGAATCCACCTGTAGGATATCACGGGAGTGACTTCAATCCAGCGGGAAAATAATCTCGAGAGAGCTATTCCAAAAACTATGCCGAGAGAGCCTCCAAAGAGGCTTAAAAGAGAGCTCTCTGAGAGAAAGATGAGGAGAATATTTGTTTTCGTTGCACCTATGGCTTTGAGAACTCCAATTTCTCTTGTTCTCTCCGTGACGCTCACCAGCATGATGTTCATGATTCCTATTGAACCGACAAGAAGGGAGACCGCCGCAATGGAGATGAGAACGGTTGAAAATGTTCCAATCATCTGATTGACCCTTTCGAGAATTTCCTCCTGCGTGATTATGCTGTATGGCTTCTTCCTCTCATCCCCAATGTCGGTTCTCGGCACACCTGTTTTCTGAGCCAGATGCCTGTCTATTTTCTCCTTCACGTCTCCAACAAGCTCCATGCTCCTTGCGGAGATCATGATGGAACTGTAGTCCTCCTCCCCGAGAATCTCGTTGAGGGTGGAGACGGGAATTATCACAAGATCGTTCGGATTGAAGACTCCTCCGGCTATCGTTGCCTTCTTCTCAATTATCCCCATTACTCTGAAGTCCCTCTCAACAGTTCTTCCATCCGGAAGAGTTATTGCTATTTTCACGGAGCTTCCGGCAGAAATCTCCTTTCTGAAGTATTCATGAGCAACATCATAGCCGAGAACAACCGAATATCTGCTTCTTTCATTGATGAAATTGCCCTCAAGCATTTTCACCTTCGCAACATCAAGATAATCCGATGTTACTCCAGCAACGCTGACTGTCACACTTTCAGAGAGATACGTCATCTTTGCACCCGTGTATTTAAGCGGTGTCGCACTCTCTACTTCCGGAATCCTCTCGATCCATCTGAGCTCCTCATCATCAAGAATTCCCGAAATCTTCTCCGAGACAATCACAAAGTTGGTTCCCATTTCCGTCATCTGCTCATTGAGATAAACCTGAAATCCTGTCCCTATTGCAACATTTGCAATTACTGCGGAGACTCCAATGATTATTCCGAGAGCTGTAAGAGCTGTTCTCACCTTAACGCTCCTCAGATTTTCAACTGACATTCTGAGGACTTCAACCAGATCCATCTCACTTCCTTCTCCTGAGATAAAATGCAACCAGGATTACAGCTAAAAGGGCTGAAGCATAGAGGAGAGGAGATATCTGGCTCCCTTCATCCCTTATCGTGACTGTGACCTCCACAGGAGAGCTCTCCCTCGGAATTCCATTCTCAACATATCTGACGACAAATCTGAACGTCTCGCTTCCGTTTATCTCGCTTCCATGAACCCTGAAGCCCGCGGTAAAAACATCATCTGGATTCATCTTCCCTATGTAATATTCCCTCGGAGAGAGCTTTTCGCTCAGAGCTATCACCGTCACAGAAGATATCTCGGAGCTCAGAGAGTTTGCGACATCAAGCTCAATCGAGATTTCATCAGAAGGACTTCCGAAGATTCTTGTTTCAACAGGTATCAGCCTCACCGAAGAGGAGGATGAGAGAATCCTCACAGGAAATTCAAAGAGATTTTCGTGTTCATTCTCTCCGTTTCTGTAATGAACCCTGAATTTCAGAGATTCCTCTGAAAAGCTGTCATCAACCCTTATTCTGAATTTCATTGTTTCAGAGGAGTGTCCTTCGAGTGAGCCGATGAAGACCTTTTCCGGAAGAATTTCAGCATTCTGGATTTCCGGAGAGATTGTTATGGACTCAAGCCTGTTATCTCTTGGATTCACGAGTTCCAGAGAGATTTCTGTGACCTCATTTCGAACAATCGAGAATGGTGCACTGGAGGAGATATCGGAGAGATGAAGCTCCGGAGATGAGGAATCAACCCTAACCGGAATCGGGAAAACAAAGCTTTCGCCGCCTTCAATGGAGATCACAACCTGAGGATAATAGATTCCATCCGGTACCTCTCCTGCTCTAACCGGAAAGCTGAGCGTGATTGTTTCCTGAGCTCCGAGCCACCCTATGTGCTGATAATTAACATAATCGCTCTTCAGAACACCTCCATAAAGAGATGCTCCGGTGATCTTTACAGGAGAGCTTCCGGTGTTCTTGAGGGTTATCTGAAGTGTTCCGCTATCTCCCGGCATGAGGACTTCCGGAGAGATGGAATGGCTCACAATTGAAATCGTGCTCTGCTGAGCCGATGAAAAGGTCAGAAGAGATGAGATCAGGAGAAGCGAAAAAATAATTCCTTTTCTGTTCATCTTCTTTCCTCCCTCTCGATGACTCCGTCCCTTATTCTTATAATTCTTTTTGTTCTCTCCGCAATTTCAGGATCGTGCGTCACGATCACTATGGTGAGACCTTCCCTGTTCATTTCCTCAAAAAGCTTCATGATTTCCTCGCCTGTTGCGGTATCGAGATTTCCTGTCGGTTCATCCGCAAGAATGATTCTGGGATTGTTCACGAGAGCTCTCGCAATCGCAACTCTCTGCTGTTCTCCCCCGCTCATCTCTGCTGGCTTGTGATGAATTCTCTCAGAGAGACCAACCCTTTCAAGAAGCTCTGCCGCTCTCCTTATCCTCTCCTCTCTCGGGACTCCGCTGAAAATCATTGGAAGCTCCACATTTTTTAAAGCGGAAAATCTCGGTATGAGATTGAAGGACTGGAAGACAAATCCCACGGTTTCCCTCCTTATTCTCGACAGCTCTCTGTCACCCAGCTCTTTTGTCCTCACTCCGGAAATGATGACGTCTCCACTGCTCGGTCTGTCGAGACATCCCATGAGATGCATGAGGGTTGACTTTCCGCTACCCGAGGGTCCCATTATCGAGGTGAACTCTCCGGAGTGAATTTTCAGGTTTATTCCTTTGAGAACATGAAGCCTCACCTTGCCGAGTTCGTAGAACTTGTGAACATCCCTGAGCTCTATGAGAGCGTCTGAAGACATGGGAGACCTCCTCAGAGGAAATCTTCGAGAGTGCTCTGAGAACCGGAATGAAAATCCCTCTCGGTTACTCCGAAGAGGGAGAG
>JACIWD010000158.1 GCA_014361165.1 Candidatus Mnemosynella bozhongmuii | reverse complement strand
TTTGCCATCACGGGAATTGTGACTGCATCCATGATCTCCTGAATTTTCTTTGGATCTGCCATTCTGGCAACTCCTCCAGATGCTCTGATATCTGCAGGAACCTTCTGAAGCGCCATCACAGCCACAGCACCTGCCTCTTCTGCAATAATGGCCTGTTCTGCATTCGTGACATCCATTATAACTCCACCTTTCTGCATCTTTGCAAATCCTCTCTTCAGCAGCTCGGTTCCATGCCTGAGTCTCTCAAGTTCAACCATTCAGAATCACCTCTGTGTATTAAAGTGCATACTTTAATATTTTCTGAGGGTAATAAAGCTTTTGATGAGGGGCATCTGGAAATACAGGGATCTTCTTCCATCCGTCAGAAACAGAGTCACACTCGGAGAGGGCGGAACGCCACTGTTTCAGATCTCTTCCGAAATATTTCTCAAGGATGAATCGAGAAATCCCACGGGTTCTTTCGAAGATAGAGCCTCGGCATTTGCTGTTTCCTGGCTTCTTGACAGAGGGGTCAGAAAAGTCATATGTGATGATGACATTGACAGATGCCTCTCACTGGCCACTTATTCTGCTGCAGCCGGACTGGAATGTTTCGCTCCTCTCATGAATCTTCCACTCTCTCTTCTCGGCGCAAAATTCACGGAAGAAAGGGTCTCTCTGAGGGAGCCATTTTATCATCTAGGGGAAATGACAATTGCATTTGAGATAGCGGAAGAGGTGGAACCTGATGCAGTGGTCATTCCCATGGGAAGCGGTTCAAATGTTGTCATGGTCTGGAAAGGTTTCAGAATTGCCTCAGAAGCCGGAATGATTGAGAGGCTCCCAAAAATCTTTGCAGTCAGACCCAGACTTTCAAAGGGGAGCATTGCAAGGGAGCTGACTCAGGAACCTCTTTTTTTGAAAGATGCTTTAAGAGCGGTTAAAGAATCTGGCGGGAGAGTTATTGAAGCTGGAGATGAAGAGATCATCAGAGCACAGAGATCTCTTGCAAAAATGGGATTTCTGATGAGCTCCTCTGGTTCAGTTGCTTATTCCGCCATAAAAGAGGTGAGGGAAATGACCTCTGTTTTTCTTCTCACCGGAAGGTTCAGGGGATTTACAAGAAAAATTGGTGAGACAAAAGAAATAATACTCAGCATTCTTGCAGAATGCCCTTCAAGCGGATATTCCCTCTGGAAAAGTGTATCGGAGCACAGAAAGATTTCGATACAGGCAATTTATCAGCATCTCAGGGAGCTGGAAGAAAGGGAAATGGTTGAGAAGAGGGACGGAAAATATCATGTGACCTCGAAGGGAAGGATGCTTCTCGCGGAAATTTAGATATTTTCAGATTACACGAAAATCTTATAAATTTCAAAGGTGCATTCTTTTCCGGTGATCTGATGAGAGCCTCAGGAATCATCGCTCTGGCCGTGCTCCTCCTTGCGGTAACATTTGGCTTCTATGCTCTGTTTTCAGAGCCGTCCGCGGGAGAAATAGTTGAGATGTCTCTCAGTTCAATGGAGGATGTTAAGAGCTACAGATTCACCCTCGATGCCGAGATTCTTATGAACATGAGCTCTGGAGAGCATGAGGAGAGCATACCGATGTCCATGAGCGGAGAAGGTGCCGTGAATCTTGAGGAGAAGAAGCTGTGGATGAAGACTGAAAGCATCGTGAATTCCGGGGAACTTCCCGGAGAGATGGCAATGGAGATGGAGATTTACATGGTCGGAAATGCGATGTACATGAAGCTCGCCTCTGAGAAAACAGGAGAGCAGTGGCTGAAGATGGAGATTCCTGAAGAGATGATTGATGATGCATGGTCTTCCGAGAATCAGCTCGAACAGCAGAAGATGCTCCTTCAATCTTCCGATGTCAGAAAGCTCGGAGAGGAGAACATCAGAGGAGAGGAGTGTTACGTTTTGGAGCTTAAGATTGATGCGGAGAAGCTTATGGAGATGATTCAGAACCAGACATTTTTCGGAGGAGAGACCCTTCCTATGAGTGAAGTTGAAAAGGAAGCCATGAACAGAATCATGAATAACACCGAGATAAGTGTTAAGGAGTGGATCTCGAAGAGCACAGGACTTCCTCTGAAATCCGAGATGGTGATGAGGATGCATCTGAGTGGCGAGGAATTCAATCTCTCTGAAGATTCTGAGGAAATGGAGATAACAATGGAGATGACGATGAAGATGGAAATGGAGTTCTACGATTACAACCAGAATATTGAAATAGAACTTCCTGAGGATGCTGAAAATGCGGTGGAAGTTCCATTTTACAGCATTTAATCCTTCATTTCCAGTCTTTTTTTCGTTATGAGCCCTCTCAAAACCTGTTCGTGATTAACTCTTGCGCTGAAGAAAGACTTCAGGATAACCTCTATAATTTCAGATCTGCTTGTTCCAAGGTCTCTCATTCTCTCGCAAATCTCATCAATTCTGTCCGCAAGTTCTCTGTCTATCCTCACACCAAAGCTTCTGGTCTCTCTCATGAGTGCATAATGTGCACAAAATGTTACATAAATCCTTCTCTCTTATCGAGCTCGTAATGAACTATTGTTATGCATGCCGAGGAAAGATAGCTCAGCTTTCCAAGAGAGAGAGCTCTCGCTCCATACTTTCTCATGAGGGCTCTCTCAGTGTTCTCGGGAAGTCCGATGTGATCTCCGAGAACAAAGGCAACCCTCTCACCAAATTCATTCGAGCTTATAGGATCTCCCTTTTCATGAAGCACATAAATCTCGAATCCCTCATCTCTCAGCTCTTCCACAACAGAGTTCAAACTCTTTTTTGCAACTCTGATTCCCGGATTGACGCTTACCCACTCCTCATTTCTTCCCTCTTTCAGAGCTATTCTTATCCACGATGCCACTCCTCTCTCATTTGGATAGACCCTTCTCATCTCTGGAGAAAATACAACAGCTTTTGGAGGCTCTGGAGGACCTTCGAGAATGCAGTAAATTCTCGTGTCCTCTCTCAGTCTGTGAGAAAGCCAGAGAGCAGAGATAACGCATCTTGCAACGAGATCCATCCTTCCAGCACCCGGAAGATCATTCAGAGAAAATTTCGGAGTTGTGACCGCTTTTCTTGAGTAAAGAACAAAAGCTCTCTCCAATTTCAGACCTCCTGAAGGACGATCTTCTCCCACTTGCTCAGAGAGGGGCATATCGTGCATCCAATTCGATATAAACCTTCGAGATACATCGGATGCAGTTCAAAGCCTCTCATCATGACATAGAGCTGAACCATTGCACCGCTCCAGTGCTTTATTGGAAATATTTCCCTAGAGACTCTCCTCTCAACGAAATCTCTTTTTCTTCTGACTCTGCTCTCTCCATCTCTGTCTCCGACAACGAGCGTCTCAATGCCCTCCTCATCAACAACTTTTTTCAGAGCTTCGAGCTTCATGGCCGTGCACCATCGGTTCTGATGTGTGGGAAGCCCGTGAGTGCTGACATCAAAACTGACCTCTCCGGTTATCAACTCGACCCCGAGCTTTCTGCACACCTCCTCCACGTACTCCTCTGTTTTTGGAAAATCGTAATTTGTTCTGATGTAAATGGCTCTGACATCACCGAGAGCTCTTTTTGACAGAATCAGAGCTGCCAGACTGTCCTTTCCACCGCTGAACGGAACTCCGACGGCACCTTCAGCATTCTCTCTTATGAATCTCAGAGAAATCCTCTCCAGAGCCTCAAGAAACTTTTTGTTTCTCTCGATCATCTCTCCGAGCTCAATTCTTTCTGCCTTTATTTCGGAATTCTCGTAAATTACGGAAGGTTCGCTTCCTATTCTCTTCGAAATTATCGCCTTCAGCCTAGGAACGTAGATTCTCTCCTCATTCATCAGGGCTCTCAGAATCAGAGCACCCTCCTCAACCTCTATGCCAAAGACTCTTCCAATTCTCTCAACACTCCTCTCTCCTATGAGGAAATAGCTGTCGAAATCCGGGTGAATCTCCAGATTCATCTCGTTCTTCACAGAAAATTCAAAAACTTCATTGAATCTCATCCCGAGCCTTATTTTTGCCTTCGAAATCTCAAAAGAATCTCTCAGCTCCTCCATCCTCGCATTTCTCACTCTCTTCTTTCCTATCAGAGCAATCTGATAAATCGGATAATTCTCTCTTATTCTCTCTTCAAGTCTTCTCATCATCTCAATCTCTTCTCTTCCGAAGAAGAAAACTGGAATTCTGTCATGAAGCTCGGGAAGCTCAATTTCGTCTGCTCTCCTCCCTCCTCCGAGACTCATGGTCTCAATCTTCAGAGCATGCGAAAGAGCCTTTGCATCTTTTCTCCCCCTTCCCACGGCAACGAACATCAGATTAGGGTTGGAGAAAGAAGTTAATAACTATTGACATCAGAGATATCCGTAGCTCAGGAAAAGTGGGATTGAAACCGCGACTGTGATAATGGCTGGAGGAATCATCATTCTGTAGAAACCTCTGAAGTCGCTGTGGAAGTATTCAAAGGTGAGGATTGTGCACAGATGCATTGGAGAAAGAAGATAAGCCATCAGAGCCGGTCCATAGAGGAGGCACAGATACATCATGTTTCCATCTATGAATGGGTGAAGAAGTGAGATTGAGATTGCAAGACCTGCCATCATTGCACCGAAAAGCACGGAAATTGCCGAAGAGACCGCAACTGTGAGAACCCACAGGGGGATTCCGGAAGAGCTGATGAAATTCTTCATCATCGGTATCAGAGAGGAAGATTCAAGAGCATTTTTGAAAAACATGACTCCAAATGTTGCGAAAAATAAATTGCTGCTCCATCCACCCTTCACGAGCTCAAGAGCCTCTTTCAGAGAGGTTTTTCTGAGCAGAAATGCGGAGAGAACTCCGAGAGTTATTGAGAGAAGAAGCGAAAGACCTATCGAGTTTAGGATGACGGGTATGATTATGGGCGCTGAACTCTTCACGATCTTTTTCAGATCACCTCTCTCTCCTTTCGGAGAGGTTCTCGGAATATCTCTCAGGAAGAGATATCCGGTGAATGTCATGAGGAAGAAGAATGGAGTCATGTGGAAGATGAAATCATAGATGCCCACTCCCGTAAAATTTGCGAGAATTATTATGCTTGGTGTAAGCGGGAAAACCGGCATGACAATGTGGCGGAACCATATGTTTGAGAAAGCAAGGACCTCTGCATTCAGCTTCAGGCTTCTTGCAGACCTCTCTATCAGGGGGGCAGACATCAGAGCTCCTCCCGGAATGGGTAAAAGACCCATGAAGGCCGGGAGAACAACAAGAGTGCTCTTGGCTGAGAGAAACTTCTTGATCTCGGTGACAAAATCGTCAATCATTCCCAGCCCTTTCATCACATGTGCAAGAACATTCACAAGAATGATCATCGAAACGAGTTCAGCAGTCTCGTATGAGCTGACAGTTTCTGAAAGCGCGGGAAGGAGATTTTCAGGAGAGGCGAGAAGCAGGAAAATTGATGTTGAAATGACGACAGCATATCCGTAGGGCATCTTTTTCATAAGAATGGCAAGAATTGCAAATGAGAGGATCAGAGAGATGACCGGATTCATGTTTCCTCCTCCATGAAAAACGGAAATATATTAAGGTTTGCTTCAAGAAAAAATTAATGTATTGTGATGGCATCTCTGCCTTAGGAATCTGGGGGTAGCAGAAGAATGGCAAAGCTTCAGGTTGCTCTGGATATTGTTGAGCTGGAAAGAGCTCTGAAAATAGCTGAGGAATCAATCAAGGGAGGGGCTGACATCATAGAAGCGGGAACTCCGCTTATAAAGAGCGAGGGGATGGATGCTGTAAGAGCCCTGAGGGAAAAGTTTCCGAAAGTCCCGATAGTTGCCGATATGAAAACATCTGACACTGGAGCTCTTGAAGTTGAGATGGCAGCGAAAGCAGGTGCAAACATAGTGAATGTTCTCGGAAACGCTGATGACGCAACAATAGAAGATGCTCTGAGAGGTGCAGAGCTCTACGGCGTTGAAATCATGGCGGATCTGATGATCTGCGACAATCCTGCGAAGAGAGCGAAAGAGCTCGAGGAACTTGGAGTGCATTACATAAATGTTCACGTTGGAATAGATCAGCAGATGAGGGGAATGAGTCCACTTGATTTCCTTTCCGAGGTCATCAGATCGGTGAACATCCCGGTTGCGGTTGCAGGAGGTCTGAATGAGGAGACAGTTGGCGGTGTTGTTGAGGCGGGTGCCGAGATAGTGATAGTCGGAAGTGCAATCATAAAATCACCCGATGTAACCGGGGCAACAGAGAGGATAAAGAGGGCAATGGAGGAGAGAAGGAGTGTTAAAAGAGAGGAAAAAAATCTTGAGGAGGAAATCAGGGAGCTCTTCATGAGCGTTTCAACTCCAAACATTTCCGATGCGCTTTACAGAAAGGGTGCCATGAGCGGAATTTATCCGATTGTCGAAGGAGTGAAGATGGTCGGCAAGGCTGTCACGGTTCAGACATTTGCCGGAGACTGGGCAAAGCCCGTTGAAGCTATAGATGTTGCCCAGAAAGGTGATGTGATAGTGATATACAATCACGGAGCAACAGATGTTGCTCCCTGGGGAGAGCTTGCCACCCATTCGTGCAAGAACAAGGGTATAAGCGGAGTTGTTATAGACGGTGCGGTTCGGGATGTGGATGAGATAAAGAAGATGAGATTTCCGGTTTTCGCAAAGGCAGTTGTTCCAAATGCAGGAGAGCCAAAGGGCTTCGGAGAGATAAATGTTGAGATAAAGTGCGGCAATCAGATTGTCAGACCAGGGGACTGGATAATCGGGGACGATTCCGGTGTTGTTGTCGTTCCAAAGGAGAGAGCATATGAGGTTGCCAAGAGAGCCCTTGAGATAAAGAAGCATGAGGACAGGGTGAGGGAAGAGATAAGGAGAGGAAAGACACTCGCTGAAGTCGTTGAACTCTACAAGTGGGAGAAAAAATGAAAATACTCCTCATCTCCCTAATTCTCCTCATTCTTGCATCCTTTTTCCTGAAAAAGAGGATTCTATTTTTTATCGCCTGGATTTCCTTTGCCATCCACTGGCTCTCGAAAATTCCGTATTATCACTCTATAGGCGATTATTACAACATCTTCGTTATTTTATCAGCCTCTCTTCTCTGCATCATCATGGGAAAGCTCTCATTAAGGGAAGTTGACGACTCCCTGCTCTTCTTCACAAGAGTCTCTGCAGTTGCCTCTTCAATCTACTTCCTCTTTCTTTTAGTTCCCCCTCTTCACGACGCTCTTATAGGTGCCCTCATCAAGGAAATCATCTTCTTCAGCCATTTAACCGGCTTCATCGATGTCAGATGGTTTGGTGACAGTCTGGTTGGAATTCCGGGAAAACCTGTGAAAATCATCTTTGCATGCACAGGAATTGAGAGCATGGCACTTTTTGCAGGAATCTCACTTTCTTCCGGCGAGAGACCTCTCAACAGAATTCTTGCTTTCCTTGTTTCCGTCCCTGTGATATATTTTCTGAACATCTTCAGAAACATTTTCGTGATTCTGGCTTATGGATATTCCTGGTTCGGGGAGGAAAGTTTTTATGTTGCTCATCACATCATAGCAAAACTAGGAGCCACTCTGGCTCTTGTTGTTATTGCCTATATGGTTCTCAGACTACTCCCCGATGTGCTCGAGATGATTGAAAAAATATGGAGGAGGGTTAAAAAAGAGCTATGGTTGTCAGAGAAGCTTTAATATGGATTTTCTCCCTTCTCTTTGTCCTCATCATCGCAGTGATTGATGGGAATATCCCCTTTGCCATCATCTTTCTGAGTTTGATATGCTTCGTAGCTTACTTCTTCAGAGATCCGGAGAGATTTCCTGAAGGGGAAGGCTATCTCTCACCAGCAGATGGAAGGGTGATGAAGGCGGA
>JACIWD010000157.1 GCA_014361165.1 Candidatus Mnemosynella bozhongmuii | reverse complement strand
GTCTGATGGCTCTGGAGAACTTTCTGAGCATGGCGGCCGCTACCATAATCTTCGCTTCAATTCTCGATGGAATTGATGGAACTGTTGCAAGAAAAATTGAATTCAGTGATATTGGTAGAGTTCTAGACTCATTTTCAGACCTCATATCATTTGGGGTTGCCCCGGCTCTGATGGTTTACAGATTGAACAGCTCAGAGTTGAGCATAGCGGTCTCTTCAGCTTTCGTCATCTGCGGAGCACTGAGGCTTGCTCGCTTCACAGTCATGACTTCTGAAAATTTCACGGGATTCCCGATAACAGCCTCAGGACTTCTCATCTCTCTCCTCTACATCCTCGGGACACCCTCCTCTCTCCTCACTCTCCTCATGGCAATCCTTTCAGCTCTAATGATAAGCGAGGTTGAGTACGTGAAGATAAGGGATTTCAGAGCTCTCTCAGTCCTCCTCTTTTTCCTGATCATGACGATAGCCGGAACCCTCCTCTCTCTTGAGAGAATTTCTAAAATCTTCGCCCTTCTCTCTCTTTCACTCATCCTTCTCTATCTCGTATCACCGCTTCTGGGAGGGATTGTGAATGGAGGAAAGAGAACTGGCTCTGTTTGAAGCCGGAATAAAGCTTGGAGCTCTCTATCATCAGTTCATCGGAACTCCCGTGAATCTTGAGACAGCGGATGATCTTGAGAGGGCAATTGAAAAAAGCATATCGCTGCAGCCATTTGTTGATAACATCTCGGTGAGGATTGACAGAAGGAAGATTGAGGAGAAAAAAAGCTCTTTCGGTTATGCGGAGCTCTCGGGAGAGATGCTTGAAGTTAAGCTCAGAATTCGGGTTGGAAGCTCCTCAGTCACTGCATCTCTCAGCTGGGATGAGGAGAAGAGATACCCTCTCATGAGGGTTGACGAGATTCAATAGAGTTTTAAACCATCACAGAAAACTCTTCTCTCATGAACATCTTCGAATGCATTTCAACGAGAAGAAGCATAAGGGAATTTTCAGAAGAGGACATACCAAGAGAGGACATCCTCAGAATTATTGACGCTGCCAGAATGGCACCGAGCGGTCACAATGTTCAGCCATGGCATTTTCTTGTTGTTAAGAAGAAAGAAACGCTTGAGGAAATGGCAAGAGCGGTTGAAGAAAGGATAGAGAAGATTAAGAATGAAACAAGTGATGAGGAGCTCAGAAGGAGGCTCGGATTCCTCAAGAATTTCTCAACATTTTTCAAAAAAGCTCCTGCTGTAATTGTTGTTCTCACAGATTGCTTCAGCTACAAGGACAGAATTCTGGAGCACTACATCAGATCAGGACTGTCAGAATTCGAGGCTCACAGGATGAGAGGCCTTCCCTACATCCAGAGTCTTGGAGCAGCAATTCAGAATCTCCTTCTTGCTGCTCATGCTCTCGGTTACGGTGCCTGCTGGATGACGATGCCTCTGGTTGCGAAGGATGAGCTTGAAAGGATTCTGAGGATAAGAGCTGACTGGGACATTGTGGCTCTTGTCCCGGTTGGAAAGCCTCTGAAAATTCCGGAAGCTCCGAGAAAGAAGAGCCTTGAGGAAATTGTGACCTTCTTAGAGTGATGAATGAGAAAACAAAGAAATATCTGAAAATTCAGTTTCAGGAGTATTACAGGAGGCACAGACCTCTCTTTCCGGAGAAAGGAGATAGCAGAGAGTGGGGCTTCATCCTTTTCGATTCTCTTCCAGAAATCGTCATGCAGAGACATCTCAGAATCAGAGATGAAAGGGAGCTGAGAGAATATCTGGTTGAGAGAACACCGGCTCACGCTTTCTATTCTGTCGCCCTTTACAGAGTTCCGGATGCTCCGAATATGAAGAGCAAGGAGTGGCTTGGAGCAACTCTTATTTTCGATCTCGATGCAGAAAAATCCGCAGAGAAATCCTATTCTGAACTTCTCGAAGAGATGAAGAGGGAAATTATCAAGCTTCAGGAGATTCTTGAAGATGATTTTGGAATATCGCGAAAGAAGATGCTTGTCGTCTTCTCCGGAAGCAAGGGATATCACCTTCATGTCAATGATGAGTCTCTTTACTCTCTCGGTGCTGCGGAAAGGAGGGAAATAATTTCATATCTGAAAGCAACGGGTCTCGGCGCAGAAATCATCTTCCGGGAGAATCTGAAAACTCCGTGGTCTCTCAGAATTAAGAGAGCTCTCTCAGAATTGCTTGAAGACGGGAAGATTCTGGAGGAGATGAGGGGAAAGAAATTCAGGAAAGCTGTCGAGAAGCTCAGAAGCGAGGAAGCAAGAAGAATGCTCCTCTCGGGAAAAGTTCCGAGAGGAAAAATCATCGATGAGGTTCTCATCACTCTGACGAGAAGAGCAATCTCTTCGCTGAGTGTTAAGGTGGATGAACCGGTTACAGCCGATATTCACAGACTCATCAGACTTCCCGGCTCTCTGCATGGCGGCTCATCTCTCAGAACCACTCCTGTGAGAGATATCGATTCATTCAATCCTCTCGTTGATGCGGTTGTCTTCGGTGACGAGGAGGTAAAGGTTAATGTTCTCGAAGATGTGAAAGTTGAGATGATGGAAAATCTGTTTGAGATTGAGAAGGGCATTCAGAAGCTCCCGGAGTATCTGGCGATGTATCTTCTCTGCCGGGGTGTTGCGGAATATGGATCTTGAGAGACTCAGAGAAATCTTCAGAGAGGAGAGCAGTTCCGAGAAAATAAAAATTGTGGAGCCAAACTTTTACGAGGAGATCGCAGTTTATATCTCGGAGCTGAGAAGAAAGCTTGAGGAGTTCAGGGACAGTGATGATCCGGAGAGGGACATCATAGAGGATGAGATAAGAAGTGTGAGAAGAGTTGTTGAGGACATCTTCAAGCTCAGGCTCAGAAAGATCGTGAGAAATGCAAATTTCAAGGCGAACGGTCTTGAAATAGAAATGGAAGGTCTAACACCGGAAGAGGATGAACTGTTTCAGAATCTTGTGAATGCAATAGCAAGAGCAAGAAAAAAGGTTCTCTCGTGCCTTTACGGAAAGGTTGAGGAGAATGAGGAAGAGAAAAAGATTTATAGAATGGATGAGAAGGATGAGGAGGAAAGTCCCTCTGAAAGCACCGCTGAAGTTCAGGAGGAGTTCCGCGAGAGCGGGAATGAGAAGGGTTATATACTGGTGAAGGTTGTGAAAGAAATACCGCCATTTGTGGGAATAGATGGAAGGAGCTATGCTCTGAACAGGGAAGATGTGGTGATGCTCCCGAAAGAGCATGCTGAATTGCTCATTCAGAAAGGTGTTGTCCTTCCGTTGAAGATGAGGTGATGAAGTTGAAGATGCCGAAAAAGATAAGGACATACTGTCCGTATTGCAGAAGACACACCGAGCATGTTGTCGAGAGAGTCAAAAAGGGTCAGCCTTCCGGATTGAACTGGATCGTGAGGCAGAAGAAGAGACGATCTGGTATAGGCAACTCCGGAAAGTTCTCAAAGGTTCCAGGAGGAGACAAGCCAACCAAGAAGGTCAATCTGAAATACAGATGCACTGTCTGCAACAAGTCACACTCAAGAGAGGGATTCAGGGTCTCAAGATTCGAGTTTGTGGAGGTGTAGCCTCATGAGCAAGTTTCTGAGAGTTAAATGCACGGATTGCGAGAACGAGCAGATCATATTTTCTCACGCCAGCAGAGTTGTCAGCTGCATTGTTTGTGGAAGAACTCTCGCTGAACCCACTGGCGGAAAGGCTGAAATAAAGGGAAAGATAGTAGAGGTTCTGGAGTAGAGGAGGATGTACAGTAAGAAGTGGCCCGAGAAAGGAGAATTTGTGGTAGGAACTGTAACAAAGGTAATGGATTTCGGAGCATTTGTGGCTCTCGACGAGTATGAGGGGAAGGAAGGACTCATACACATCTCAGAGGTTGCCTCGGGCTGGATAAAGTACATAAGAGATCACGTGCGAGAGGGCCAGAAGGTTGTATGCAAAGTTCTGAATGTTGACAAAAAGAGAGGGCACATAGATCTGTCTCTGAAAGACGTAAATGAACATCAGAGAAGGGAGAAGATACAGCAGTGGAAGAATGAGCAGAAAGCGGATAAATGGCTCAGAATGGTTGCCGAGAAACTCGGGCTTGGAGAAAAGGAGATAAGGGAAATTGGAGCAAAGCTCGAGAGAGAGTTCGGTGGAATTTACTATGCGTTTGAAGAGGCTGCAACCAACATTTCAGCTCTTCTTGAGGCCGGAATAGAGAAAGAGATTGCCGAGAAGATTCAGGAGATTGCAAAACAGAATATAAAGGTTCATGAAGTCATGATAGATGGATTTGTTGATGTCACATCTCCAAATCCAAACGGGGTTGAGGAGGTTCGCGAAGCACTGAAAAGTGCTTACAGCTTCTCTGGAAATGGGGTCTCGGTTGAGGTCTCCTATGTGGGGGCTCCGAGATACAGAATAAGGGTGAGAGCTCCCGATTACAAGATTGCGGAGGATGTTCTCAGAAAGGCTTCAGAGGCAGTAATAAAGAAGATAAAGGAGTTTGGTGGTACGGGAGTCTTCCACAGGCATGTGGAGGGACAGAACTGAAGTCGAGGATAAAGTTCTGCAGAAAGTGCAGGGATTACACACTCAAGGACATCTGCCCGAGGTGCGGAGAAAAGACCTTTAACACAATACCTCCGAGGTTCTCTCCTGAAGATCCCTACGGGGAATATCGCAGGAGGTTCAGGAAATTATGGAAGAAGTGAGAGTTGTAAGGCTGAAAAGAGTTGAGGTTGAGAGTCCAATTTTTATCGAGGGTCTTCCGGGAATTGGAAATGTGGGAAAGCTCGTGGCCGAGCATCTGATAGATGAGTTAGAAGCGGAGAAGATAATCGAGATCTATTCTCCTCATCTTCCGCCTCAGGTGATGGTGAAGGAAGACGGAACAGTAAGGATGATGACAAATGACATCTATCACGGAGAGATTGATGGAAAGCATCTTCTCATTCTTGTTGGGGAATCCCAGAGCGTCACCAATACCGGTCATTACATTCTGAGTGAAAGCTATGTTAAAATTGCGAAAGAGTTTAGGGCAAGGAGAATATACACTCTTGGAGGATATGGCACGGGAACGATTGTTGAGAAACCCTATGTTATAGGTGCTGCAAACAAACCGGAGCTTGTGGAGGAGATGAAGAGATACGGAGTCATCTTCAAGGAGGATGAACCCGGAGGAGGAATAATCGGAGCTTCAGGTCTTATTCTGGGTTTTGCAGCCATGGAGGGAATTGAGGCTGTCTGTCTGATGGGCGTGACCTCTGGTTACATGGTCGATCCAAAAAGCGCTCAGGCTGTTCTCGAAGTTCTTCAGAAGGCTCTCGGAATAAATGTTGATACAACAGCTCTGAAGGAGAGGGCTGCAGAGATGGAGAGATTTCTATCACAGCTTAGGGAAGCAGAAAGAGCATCCGTTCCAAAAGAATTCGGTGGAGATGAGGATCTCGGATACATAAGATGATTTTGATGCCCTCAGGTTGATCTCGTCCTCACATCTCAGTCCGCCCATCACTCATCATCGGGCTTCTGAGATTTCATCTTCTGAAAATTTTAAACTTTCCTCTTTTTCGAGCTCTCGCTGGGATCATCAAAAATGTTATATATCACTACTTCGTCATCTCTTCTGGACAACATATCCAGAAGTGGGGTGAAGGTATGAGAAGGTTCGCATCTCTCATGGCTCTTGCTGCACTTTTCATTCTCCTTTCTGCTCCGTCATCTGCAACCACTTTTCACGGAGATGTTCAAAGAACCGGTAATTTCACGGCTGAAAAAGAGATTTTACCGATTGTTGCCTGGAAGCAGGAGCTGAGTGGTCTGGTGGATGGCTCACCAGTTTACAGTGATGGAAAGATCTACGTTGTGAACTGGTATGGGTGGGGATCCTGGAATCCCGGTCTTTACTGTTTAAATGCAACAACCGGAGAAATTCTCTGGAGGAATGAAAATATTCAGGGTGCTTCCAGTCCGGCTGTTTACGGAGATGTTGTGGTGGTTGGAAATTTCTCGGGAGACCTGCATTACGTCAACTCAACAACTGGAGTTATAGAGAAATCTGTTCTTCTTGAGCAGTCTCCCTCATGGTATGGTATCGCCTCCTCACCTCTGATTTACAACGGCTCAGTATACATAACAACTTTCTCAAATGGCACCCTCTGGAAACTCGATCTTAACGGGAGCATTTTGTGGAAGTGCACCACAGGTGGAGAAATTTCTCCTTATACTTCTCCCGCAGCTTATGGCAATCTGATCTTCTTTGCTGGGAATGAGAGCGGAGATAAACTGCTTGCCGTTTACGAAAACGGAACGGTAGCCTGGAAATTCCCTGTTGAGGGAAAGGTCACAAATTCACCGTCAGTGGGTGAGGGAAAGGTTTTCATCGCAACCGACAAAAAGCTTTACGCTGTTAATTCAGATGGCGGCGAAGCCTGGAACGTCAGCTTCAGCGGATCGCTCTCCACGGCAGCGATAGCTTACGGTAACATTTACGTAGGGTCAAAAGATGGAAAACTATACTGCTTCAATGCTACAAGTGGGAAGGAAATCTGGAATTTCACGGCAAACGGGAAAATAGATTCTTCACCGGCAGTTGCCAACGGAGTGGTCTACTTCGCCACAAACACTCAAGAAGGGACGATATACGCTGTTGATGCCTTTAACGGCAAACTGCTGTGGTTCTACAGATTGAAACCACCGGAGGGAAGCTACTACAACATAATGTCCTCACCTTTCATAGCGGATAACAGGCTCTTCATAGGTGCCGATGACGGACATGTTTACTGCTTCAACAGCACGGGATGGATGAAATTCAACGTGACTCTTGTTCCCGTAAACAAGACCATCACCGTCAACGGCACAAACTACGAAATTCGAGAGGATACCGCTCTTGGAGCTCTGATGAAAGCATCCAATCATGAGGAGAACGGAACCGAGATCGGGTTTGAAATAACTCTGGATGACAGCTGGTACGAAAGCTACGGTTCGTTCCTCATAAGCTCGATTATGGGAGTTAAAAATGCCGAGGACTGGAGCGAATGGTGGGGAATATGGAATAATGGAGAGAAGATATACTACGGATACGGAGATGGAAGCAGCTTGGAGAACTGCTCTGTAGTCTTAGAGATCCACGCAAATGTTAAGCCGATTGTCGAGATAACGAATCTGACCGTTAGTTCTGGAAAACTGGGAGGTAATGCAACCGCATGGGCAAATGTGACCTCATTCGAGGAAGGATGGTTTGTCTTGGTCATAAGCGGTCTCAATGAGCAGGGAGACTGCATAGCGGGAATATCAACCTTCCATCTCAAAGAAGGTGAGAGTTTAAGGGTTCCTGTCCTCCTCCATATTCCACAAAGAAACACTGCAGGAAACTACAGTCTCCACGCAGGAATTTACAAACTGAGCGAGTATCCCGAGAGGATTTCGGAATACACAAAAGTTCCCGTGAACTGCACAGTCAGCTGAGGTGGGAATCATGAAACTCAAACACATTCTCTCTCTCTTTCTGATCCTCGCACTCCTCAGCTCTTCAGTTTCAGCCCTTTCTCTCGATGTTTCAGGAGGATACAAAGAAGAACCTGTCACGGTTTCCACCGATAAAGACGCTCTCATAATCTTCAGGATGAACAATGGAACGCCGATTTACGCTTATGGAAAAGAGGCAAAGTTCCTCCCTCACGTCACCGGAGAGCTGAGAATCGAAGCCATTGCAGGTGATGAGAAAGCGGTTAAAGTCATCCAGATAACCGAAAAGCCAGAAGAACAGGGAGGAGAATCAGGAGAATCCGGGGAAGCTCACTATCTCCCTCCAGATTACAGAACAGCTCTCGGAGCACTCCTGAAAGCATCCGAGCTGAAAGGATTCTCGGTTGATGTCAGCGGAGGTTATGTCAGAGGAATCGGGGGAATCTACGAGAAATCCATGGGGGAGACTTCGGGATGGATGTACAGCGTGAATGGAGAAACTCCAATGGTTCCGGCTTCTGATTATCAGCTGAACGCTGGAGACACTCTTCTCTGGTATTTCGTGAGAAATTACGGAGATGATCCGTCGAGTGCTCCCTACAAAATTGAAATCAGAATCCATTCTGACTGGTCATTTGACATTCAGATATCACCTCCAATGCCGTGGGGAGTTCAGGAAGAACAGCAGGAAGAAGCATACGAATCATCAGCTGGTGAAACTCCTTCTGCCAGAGGAAACGAAAACTTTGTGATTCTGAACTCAACCGAAAATGCTCTTAATCTCATCGTCTTTCAGAATGCGTCCGTAAAGCTGAATTTTACGAAAATCCCTCTTGAACTGAATTTGAATACCAAGTCTCCACTTGAGCTGAAGGTGGAAAAAGAAAGGGCCTCCGGAATAATCTTCAATGATCTCCATGCGACTCCGCTTGAATGCTTCAATCTGGAGCTCAACAGAAGCGGAAAAGTCACTCTGAATTTCTCAATCTCAAAAGAGAAACTTGAAGAGCTGAATGCTTCAGCTCATGATGTCTCGCTGATGAAATTCGATGAAAGATGGATTCAGATTCCAACGGAACTGAGAGGGGAGAATCAGACCCATTACTTCTTCTCAGCTGAAATTCAAAACTTCAGCCTCTTTGTCATTGCGGTTGAATGGAAGAACTTCCCGCTGGAAAGGACGGATGAACCGATAATCAGAGCTCTCGAATGGCTCAGGAGCATTCAGAGAGAGGACGGAGGATTTGCAAATCCGGATGAGGAGGAGAGCAGTTTTTCGGGAACCTCCTGGGCAATCATGGCAATCTCATCCGCAGGAGAGGATCCGCACAGCTGGAAGAAAAATGGCAACAGCCCGCTGGATTATCTGAGAAGGGAGATTCCCGAAAGGCTTGATGAAATGGGAACAATAGATTACGCAAGAACAGTTCTTGCCCTAAAAGCCTCAGGCGAGAATCCCAGGAACTTTGAGGGAATTGATTTCGTGGAGCTGCTGAAGGAGAGAATTAAGGAGGATGGGCAGATTGGAGATTACGTTCACACCACAATCTGGGGAATTCTCGCACTGAGCTCAGTCGGAGAGGATGTCAGCAAATCTGTTGAGTGGCTGAAGTCACAGCAGAA
>JACIWD010000156.1 GCA_014361165.1 Candidatus Mnemosynella bozhongmuii | reverse complement strand
GATTTCGAGCATTCTTAGTGATAAATTAAATGCTGGTGAGCAGATGATTGAAAGAAGATTGTTGATGATCCCGGGTCCTGTGGAGAATTCTCCAGAGGTCCTCATGGAGCTCGGAAAGCCGCCGATATCTCACATGGATCCAGAATTTGCCTCCATTTTCGGAGAGGCTCTGAGGGATCTGAGAGAGGTCTTCCAGACCTCCGGACAGCCCTTCGTTGTCGCGGGTTCCGGAACTCTTGCAATGGAAATGAGCATTGTAAACGTCGTGGAAAGGGGAGAGAGAGTTCTCATAGTCTCAAATGGACTGTTCGGAGACAGATTCAGAGATATCTGCGAGAGACACGGATACGAGTATGACATTCTGAGAGCTCCTGCAGGTGATAGAGTCCCTGCTGAAAGAGTTGAGGAGATGCTTGAAAGCGGAGAATACAAGGCTGTCACGGTGACTCATGTGGACACGAGCACAGGAGTCAGAACCGATATCGAGGAGATTGGAAAGATTGTAAAGAGAAGCGGAGCTCTCCTGATTGTCGATGATGTCTGCGGAACAGGCGGAGAGATGATGAAGATGGATGAGTGGAATGTCGATGTTGTCTTCACCGGTTCTCAGAAGGGAATCGGAATTCCGCCCGGTCTTGCGATAACCGTCTTTTCGGAGAGAGCTCTTTCAGCATGGGAGAGCAGAAAGACTCCTGTGGAATCCTATTACTGTGACATAGGACTCTGGATGCCCGTAATGGAAGCCTATGAGAGAAGTGAGGCGAAATACTTTGCAACTCCTGCAACAAACATGATAAGGGCTCTCTGGAGGAGTCTGAAGATCCTTCTTGAAGAGGGAATCGAGAAGAGAGTGAGGAGGCATCAGATAATCGGAGAGACATTCAGAGAAGCGGTAAGAGCCATGAACATGAAGATTGTGCCAAAGAGCGATGAGATTGCTGCAAACACACTGACTGTGATTTCGCTCCCCGAGGGAATTGATGATCCGAGTTTCAGAAGAGAGGTCAGAAAAAGAGGAGTTGTTCTTGCAGGAGGTCTCGGAGAGCTCGCGGGAAGGACAACCAGGATAGGACATATCGGGCTTGTGGACGGAAATGAGGTCTTCTCAACGATTGGAGCAATAGAGGGTGCTCTTCAGAGTCTCGGACATGAATTTGAGGTTGGAAGCGGTCTGAGAGTTGCCTCAGAAAAACTATCCAGACTCTGAGCCATGTATGTTGTGAAGATTGGCGGAAGTCTGTTCAGAGAGGGCAGAGGAATCGTGAGATATCTGAGAGATCACGCAGAAGAAATTGAGGAGCAGATTGTTCTGGTTCCGGGCGGAGGGATCTTTGCGGATCTCGTGAGATCGGTTGAGATCGATGACGAAGCGGCTCACTGGATGGCGATACTCGGAATGGAGCAGTACGGATATTACCTCTCTTCAGGAATCATTCCGGCATTCGATGATTTCTCTGAGGAGAGAATCTACATGCTTCTCCCCTACAGGTTGATGAAGGAAAGAGACCCGCTTCCGCATTCATGGGATGTTACAAGCGACAGCATAGGAGCCTGGATTGCCAGGGAGCTCTCAGCGGAATACATAAGAGCCACGAATGTTGATGGAATCCTCGCTGGAGGGAGGCTCGTTAATGAGATCAGAGCTTCAGAGCTTCCTGAAGGTGCGACGGACAGATTCCTTCCAAAATTTCTTGAGGAGAATGGTATGAGATGTGCTGTTGTGAATGGAAGGTATCCCGAAAGGATAATTCAGGCCATGAGAGGAATCATAACAGGAACTTTAATAACTCCCTAAGTTGTAGGAAGGGGAAAAGGAGGGATGAAATGACGCTGAAAGAACCTGAAAGATGCACATCATGCAACGCTATTCTGGTTGAAAGAGGCTTCACGAGATTTCCGTGTCCATCATGCGGGACGCCAATAGGAAGATGCTGGGCGTGCAGGAGGAGAGGAAATACCTACACATGTCCCTCCTGCGGATTTACAGGACCGTGAGGTGATGAAATGGGTGAGGTGCTTGCAAGAATAAAAATAATGCCGGAAGGAGCTGAGATCAACCTTGAGGAGCTGAAGAAGAAGATCGAAGAGGGAATGCCCCAGGGTGCTAAGCTTCAGAGGGTTTCAGAGGAGCCCGTGGCATTTGGACTGAAGGCCCTTGTTGCCGATGTTATTGTTGATGATGCCGAGGGAGGAACCGACAAAATTGAGGATTTCATATCCTCTCTCGATGGTGTTTCGAGCATTCAGATAGTCTCTCTGACGAGACTTCTCTGAAACCCAAATTTTTAATTTCTTTCAGATGAAAACTTAAAGATGCTTTGAAGGAGATTGAGAGAGAGCTGGAGGAGTTCAGAGAAGAGGTTGGCGAGCTCTGGGAAGAGAGGGTTGAGAAAGAGTTTCTCCGGCTTGTGAGGAAATACAGAGTCAGGCCGGAAGATGCGCTTGCCTTTCTGAGAAAGAAATATCTTTCAAGAAGGTTGAGAATAGAAGGGCTCTCTCCTGGAAGGTTCAGAGGAACTCTGAAGGTAAAAGCCGTTGAGGTGACGAAGAAAGGGTTTGGTGGAATTTTCGGTGATGAGACCGGGATGATTCCCTTCAAATCTGAACTCAAAGTTCCGGTTTCTGAAGGAGAGTCAGCTGAGATTTCGAACTTTCAGGTAAGACTTCTGAATGGGGTTCCCGCGATTTTTCTGGATGGGAGAAGTAAAATAAGGAGGTGTGCCGAGGTCTGCTTCAGAAATCCGGAGCTCAAAATCTCGGAGCTTTTCAGAAGAAAGGTGAATTTCAGAATCAGATTAAGCGGTTACATAACTTCAATTCAGGAGATCTCTCAAAAGGACTCCAGATTCAGTTTCATTCTCGATGATGGAAGTGCTTCGATTCTCTCTGTCGCGAGCGGAAAGATTGCTTGTGAGCTTGCCGGAATCCCTCTGAAGAGTTCTGAGGAGGAGCTGAGAAAAAGGGTTCTCGGAAGCTTTATTTCTGCTGAGGGAACACTGGTTAGCTCTTCTGAAGAGTTTTTGAAAATTGAGAGAGCTGTGAGGGTTTCCTCAATACCCCTGAGGATTCTCGAGGAATTTTTTGAGGTGCTGTCAGATGAGAGAGCCGGCAATGAGGATATACTGCAGAGAGCTTATGAGCGGAGAGCTCCTGAAAGATGAGGATGGGGAGCTCTATGCTGTTACCCCTCTCGGAGCAGTTCTCAAAAGAGCATTTATTACGGGAATTCTGGAAGAGGTGGCGAAGAAGAGAGATTCATCACTTTTCAGAATTTTCGACGGGCTCGGAGCTGTCACGTGCATAGCAGATGATCCCCTTCTGGATGAGTTTGAAGAGGGAGAACTTGCAGGAGTGATCGGGAAACCTGAAAAATGCGGAGAGGAGGTCATTCTCAGAGCAGAGGAGGTTTTCAGGATAGGTGGGATTGAGAGAAAGATATGGTTCCTCGAAACCTCCGTCAACACTCTGAAAAGGATGAAACTCAAAAAGGAGCTCTCTGATGAGTGGATCGAGTTCAGAAAGGAGATTCTGGCTCTGAGCTCCATCATTCTCGAAGAGCTGGTGATTGCAGCGGTAAGAGAGCTTGCTGAAAACGAGATCTCATTCGAGGAGATTCTTGAGAAATTCAGAGTTGATGAAGAGCTCCTGAAAGAGGCTCTCGAAAAGATGCTCCTGAATGGAGAAATATATGAACCCAGACCCGGAATTTACAGGAGAGTCTCATGAAGGTGACTCCTGTTTACGGAAAACCGGCACTGCTTCTGGAAGGTAAAGAGAGATACACCGTGATTGCAGACCTTCATGTCGGAATAGAGAGAGAATGGATGAGGAAAATCTCCAGAAGAATTCTTGAGAGGATGAAAGGAGATATCACGGAAATTTTGAAGGAGAGGGAATGTGAAAATCTGATAATTCTGGGGGATCTCAAACACACAGTCGAGGGAGTCACTCGCGAGGATGAGAGAGTTATCAGGAGTTTCCTCGAAGACCTTTCCTCCATTTCGAACGTTCTGATTGTGAAGGGAAACCACGATGGAGGAATAGAGGAGATCTCTCCTGAAGGCATTGAGATAAAGGATGCAAGAGGTTTCAGAATTGAGAAAGCTGCACTCCTCCACGGTCATGCCTCTCCAAACGAGGATGTTCTGAGCTCCGAAATCATCCTCACAGCCCACATCCATCCTGTGATCTCCTTTAGAGAGAGGAGCGGTCTCAGGATTTT
>JACIWD010000155.1 GCA_014361165.1 Candidatus Mnemosynella bozhongmuii | reverse complement strand
GCGGGAGTGAAGACAGGTGAGACCGGAGCAATAGAGGTTGATGAGCACATGAGGACGAGCATCGAGGATATCTATGCTGCAGGAGACTGCTGCGAAACAAGGAATCTTGTCACAGGGAAGAGGAGTTACATGCCTCTTGCGACGATAGCGAACAAACAGGGAAGGGTTGCCGGAGCAAATATCGCTGGAAGAAATCTGAAATTTCCCGGAGCAGTCGGAACTGCAATAGCAAAGATATTCAATCTGATTGCCGCAAGAACCGGTTTGAGTGAGAGAGAGGCCAAAAAAGAAGGATTTGATGTTTTTGTTTCCTATGTCCACCCGTATTCCCACGCAACCTACTATCCCGGAGCCGAAAGAATGACGATAAAGCTGATAGTTGAGAAAAACAGCGGAAGAGTTCTCGGAGCCCAGATTATCGGAAAGAAAGGGGTTGACAGAAGAATAGATGTTCTTGCAACCGCCATTCAAAGCGGAATGAGTGCTGAGGACCTCTTCAATCTTGATCTCGCTTACTCTCCTCCTTTCTCCTCTGCAAAAGACCCTGTGAACGTTTCCGGAGCTGTCGCCGACAACGTGCTGAGAGGTGAGGTGAAAATCATAACTCCGAAGGAGCTCGCAGAGAGACTCAGAAGAGGAGAGTCTCCTCTTCTCCTTGATGTCAGGAGCGAGAAAGAGGTTAAAAAAGGGATGATAAAAGGAGCTCTGAACATTCCTCTTGATGAGCTTGAGGAGAGAATCGATGAGCTTCCAAGAGATAGAGAGATCATCTGCTACTGCGCCACAGGACTGAGATCGTATATAGCATGCAGAAAGCTTGTTCAGAGAGGATTCAGAGATGTGAAAAATCTCACCGGTTCCTGGGAATCATGGATTTACGATGATCTCAAGGTCTTTCCCGGGAGCTGAGCATCTTAGCCTTCCTGCTCATCTGGATGAGAGCTTCGGCAAAGCTCCTCTCTGCTTCGATGATCTCAAGAAGTCCCTCAACTGTTGTTCCACCAGGGGTTGCCATTTTTTCAACAATCTCATTGAGAGAATATCGTGAGAAAAGATAGGAGGAGGCTTCAAACGCGGATAGAGCTGCTTTAAATGCATTCCTGTAGCTGACGCCCTCGTGAAGGGCTGAAACTATGAAAGCATGAATCAGCCTTGATATCACTGCAGGAGAGCTCCCTATGAAAGATGTCATGGCATCGAGCTCCTTTTCAGTTTCACAGAAAATGAAATCGGCATCCAGAAATTTCAGGTGCTCTGAAGCTGATGGAGGATGAACGGCCACGAGAGTTCTGCTCTCAATTGCAGGATTTGTCATGGCTCTGAACGGACTTTCTATAAATTTCCGCATCTCTTCCATCTTCACACCGGCTGCAAAGCTGATGACCGGTTTTCCTTCAGAAATTTCTCCTATTTCCCTCATTTTCTCTCTGAAAACATCCGGTTTGAGAGTTATGAGGAAAACATCGCAGTTTCTCGCTTCTTCAATCTCCGAAGCTGCAGAAACATTTCTCATCTCCGGGATGAGCTCCTTTCTTCTTCTCACCGCAACCACTTCTGCTTTTCTGGATGCATTTCTGATGAGAGATAGCCCGAGATTTCCGGCTCCGATAACAGCAACTTTCATGAACTCACCTCAGAAGCTCCTCAATCATCTCTTTCATCAGAAGAGAATCCTGCTCGAGAACCGGGCTCTCCGATATGATTGTGATGCTGAGATCTCTCTTAATAATCTCCTCTATCAGAGGTTTCAGTGGAGGATTGTCTTTTGAGCTCTCAATGGTGAGATGTCTTCTCTCACCGCTCTTCCCGAACTCTATTCCCGAGAAGTGGGAGTGAATGTGATCAAAGGAGCTCAGCCTGTCGAAGATCTCACCATAGTCAATTTTACCACCGTTTCTCGCGTAGATGTGCGCGAAATCAACGCAGATGGAGCATCCCGTTTCTTCTGAGAGCCTGAGAAGTTCGTCAAGCTCTCCGAACTGATTTTTCCTGCCCGTGGTCTCGGGAGCCGGAATGGATTTCCACCTGTTCATCCTCACAGCTTTCATGATGTCCTCCACCTCATTCTTCACCCTCTCATAACATTCCTCCGGGGAGCTCTTTCCGTAATATCCGGCGTGAAAGACAACGTACTTCGCCTTCATCAAATCAGCTTTCTGAAGAGAGGAAATTATCCTCTCCCTGGATTTTCTTACTTTTTCCTCTTCCTCAGAATTCAGATTCACATAATAGGGTGCATGAACCGAAAGGAGGACGCCTCTCTCCTCTGAGACCCTTCCGGCTTCCCTCGCGACCTCATCCTTCATGTTCACTCCATACGTGAACTGAATTTCCATGGCATTCAGATTGAGTCTCGAAACTTCAAGGATTCCCTCGATGACTCCTCTGTTCTTCACGGTTGTTGGAATTCCGGCGGGTCCGAGAAAGATTCTCATGGTGTCCCCCATTTACCCTGAGTTCTCAACTCTTATGAATCTGTTGTTCACCTCATCGATAAATTTCTCAAAATTATCCGGAGCAATCAGAATGAGTTCATCCTCAAGCTCCAGACACAGAACTCTCGAACTGGAGGTCATGAGGAGCGCGCTGGCACCGTTCTTCAATCTGAACCATCCAGCTTTGTAACTCAAAAATGAGACTCCTCCGGTTCTCAGCACGGGTTTCAGACTTTCATTCTCCTTCCAGTCCACAACATATGCTCTGAGAACCTCTTCCCTTTCTATCTTCTTGCTAGCATACGGAGGAATGTTCAGCTCCAGAAATCCCTCTCCCACCTTCACTGAAGTCTGCAGAGGTGCAAGGATGAGGAGATAAACGCAGAGAGCAAGAACTCCGGCTGAGATGAGAACTGAAAGATTTCTCGCTCCACCCTTCGTGAAGAGGAAAACAAAGAGCGTCAAACCGGTTAATCCTGCTATCACTCCTGCTGAGAGAATCCAGAATCCGGTGGGAGGAGATAACCGGAAAATCACCTCCAATCAGATTCACCTCCTCTTAAGAACTGGCATGATGAAGGGGCCCTCGGTAACAACCGTAATTCTTGCATCTCTCCCGTGTTTCTCAAATGCCATCTCCAGAGCTTCTTCAATGCTCCTTGCCGGAGTCACCAGGAAATCTCTGACAATTTCATCCTCAAGAGATGTCACCGCAATTATTTCATTCTTCTTCTGAATTCTCGCGAGAATCTGATTCTGCCACTGCGATTCGATTGGCTGATTCCTTTTGATTCTCTCATAGACCTCATCCGGAGATTTCGCACCTTTGTGAATTTCGTAGAAGCTTTTTGGACCGATCCCATCTATGCATTCGGAAACAACTATAACAGTTCCTCCTTCCTTCGTGACGCTTGAAGCTGAGTCCATTCCCTTCACAGCCTGATAGAAGTCTCTATCCAGAGGATATCCGCTGTTAGAAGCTATTGCAATGTCAGCTTCCTCCTCCACTTCAACCTCCACAATCTCTCTGTCAAGCTTCACACCCTCCTCATGAGCTTTTCTGAAATCTCCTGAGAAAACTCCGACAATCTCTTTGAAGCGATTCAGAACGACGTTCACGATGAAATCGAGTCCTGCAATCTCTGCCTGTTCCACCATATCCTCATGAAATGGATTTCCTTCGAGAATCCCTGTTCTGACCTTTGGATGGTCTATCATCTCAAATGAGTGGTGCTCGTAAATCGCTCTTCTTGAAGAGACCGCGGGCATGATCAGCTTTCTTCCTCCTGAAAAACCCGCGAAGAAGTGGGGTTCTATGAAACCCGTTGAAACTATGAAGTCGGCCTCATAAACTCTTCTGTTTATCTCAACCGGATTTCCTCTTGAGGTCTCTCCAATTTTCACGCAATCTCCATCGGCATCGTGGCAGAGAACTCTGTAGCTCTGAAGGACTTCCTTACCGACAACCTCCTCCATCTCCTCTCTCGTTAGCTTCCTGTGCAGTCCTGTTCCTATGATGATTGTTATGTCATCCTTCCAGACTCCACCTGCTCTGAGCTCCCTGAGGATGTGAGGAAGAAGCACATCATCCGGACATGCTCTCGTGTTGTCAGTTGTGATGACCGCAACCTTCATTCCGGGTTTCACGAGATCTCTCAGCGGATCTTTATCAATCGGCTCCTTCAGACTTCTTTCAATTTCCTCATCAGGATTCTTCAGAGCCTCATAATCTCTCGCAGTTAGAACCTTTATGATGTTCTCATCAGGAATTTCAGCGGCGAGATAGCCCTTTCCGTAGGGAAGTTTCACTTTCATGACTTTTTCTTCTTCCTCTCCTCTTATAACTCTTCGCATGCTGATTTTAGGAATACCTAAAATTTAAATAGTTGTTACACATATGTGTAATATGGTGAGAGGATGAAGGGAAACATCAGGCACTCTCTTATGGTTCTCAGCGGAAAGGGTGGAGTCGGCAAGAGCACGGTCTCGGCAAATCTCGCTCTAGCATTCGGAATGAAGGGCTATTCGGTTGGACTTCTCGATGCAGATATCCACGGACCATCAATCCCGAAGATGCTCGGAATCTCGCATGGAGCTCTTGTTCCCTCAGATGATGGAATCGAACCGGTTCTCATCCCTCCGAAACTGAAGGTTGTTTCAATAGCATTTCTTCTCCCCTCAGAGGACACCCCAGTGATCTGGAGGGGTCCGATGAAATACAACATGCTGAAGCAGTTCATTGAAGACGTCAGATGGGGAGACCTGGACTATCTCGTTGTTGATCTTCCTCCGGGAACCGGAGATGAGCCTCTGAGTGTTGCCCAGCTCATAGGGAAGGTATCCGGAGCGATCATAGTCTCGACTCCTCAGGATGTTGCCCTTCTGAGCGTGAAGAAGTCGATCAGATTTGCCAGAGAGCTGAAGATTCCAATCATCGGAATCATCGAGAACATGAGCGGATTCATCTGTCCGCACTGCGGAAAGGAGACGCCCCTCTTCAAGGTAGGGGGAGCGGAAAAAGCAGCAAAAGAATTTGGAATTCCCTTCCTCGGAAGGGTTCCGCTTGATCCGAAGATAAGTGAATGCGGGGATGAAGGGAAGCCCTTCATCCTCTCAACAGAGGACTCTCCATCTGTTAAAGCCTTCGAGGCTATTGTGGAGAGAATTGAGGAGGAGATGAAGAAAGGAGGTGATTGAAAATGCCGAGAGGATTTGGAAGAGGTAGAGGATTCTGGAGAGGAAATCCCTATCCCTTCTGCAGATTCTATCCCTGGCTACCCCGCAGATGGTGGGCATACCCCATGGGTCTGAGAGGATATTATCCGTATCCGTACTATCCCCCGTGGTGGTAAAAAGAAAGGAGGTGATTGAAAATGCCGAGAGGATACAGATGGATGTTCTGGCTTACCGGACTTCCGGGATGGATGAGATTCGGATTCTCTCCGGGATGGGGAGGACTTCCTCCTGCCGCACAGTATCTCATCTCAACAGGTCAGCTTCCACAGTTCATGAGCTTCCTTCAGTCATATTCTCCGATGGGTGCATGGATGCGAGAAGAAGACGAGATCGAAATGCTGAGAGAGAGGGCAGAGGCTCTCGAAAGAGAGCTCAGAGAGATAAGAAGGAGGATAGAGGAGCTGAAGAGGAGTGAAGAGGAATGAGAATTGCGGTTGCAACAGAGAGAGGAGGGCTTGACGACAGAGTTTCAGATGTCTTTGGAAGAGCTCAGACATTCACGATTGTTGAAACTGAGGGAGAGGAGATCAGAGATGTCAGGATTCTCAAAAACACCTCAGCGAACTTTCCGAGCGGAGCGGGAATTCAGGCAGCCCAGATGCTTGTGAATGAGGGAGTTGAAGCTGTCATAGCCGGAAGATTCGGACCGAATGCATCTTCGATCTTTTCCCAGAGCGGGGTGAGGATGGTGACGATGAGCGGAGTTTCCGTGGAGGAGGCCGTGAAAAGGGTCATCAGAGAGGGAGTTCCATCAGAGAGCAGCCCATCACCTTCCTCACCCTTCATTCCTGGAATGGGTATGGGAATGGGAATGAGAGGTGGAAGAGGAGGATGGAGCAGAGGTGGCATGGGAATGCGGAGAGGATTCGGCTGGACTCCTGAGGAGAGAGGAGGGCTCGACGATCTGAAGATGAGGATTGAGAGGATGGAGAAAGAGATCGAGGAGATAAAGAGGATGCTGAAAAAATGAAGATTGCTGTAGCCACTGAGAAAGGAGGACTCGAGGATAGAGTTTCGGATGTGTTTGCGAGAGCCTCGACATTCACGATTGTTGAAATTGAAAGAGGGGAGATCAGAGATGTCAGGATTCTCAAGAATCCCGCAACTCAATCTTTCAGCGGAGCTGCAGTGCAAGCTGTGAGACTGCTGAAGGAAAATCAGGTTGAAGTTGCTGTAGCCGAAGAGTTTGGTCCTACTGCAGTTGAGCTTCTTGAACTTGAAGGAATTGAAATTGTGAGAAAAAGAGGGATTGTGAAAGAGGTGATTGAGAAGATTGCGGGAGGTGAGGAAGATGTATCCGGGTAGAGGACCCTTCAGATATCTTCCTCCCTGGCTGAGACCCGGGTGGTGGTTCAAACCTAGATTCTGCTGGTGGCTGATGCTGGCTTCACCCTTTTACGATTCGAGAACAGAGCTGGAGTGGCTGAGAAGAGAAAGGGAGTATCTCAGAGAATGGCTGAGAGCAGTTGAGGAGAGAATAAAGGAACTGGAGGAGGAAGAATGAAGGTTGCAGTTCCAACAATGGGAACAAGAGGTCTTGAGGAGGAGATTTCACAGCACTTCGGAAGAGCTCCGACCTTCACAATCGTGGATCTGGAGAGCAATGAGGTCGAGATTATTCCAAACATGAGCGAGCACATGGGAGGCACCGGAAAACCTCCGGAGCATCTCGCGAAACTCGGTGTTTCAGCAGTCATAGTTTCCGGAATTGGTCCGAGAGCCATTGAGATGTTCCGCTCCTTTGGGATAGAGGTCTATTCCGGAGCTTCTGGAAGAGTTAAAGATGCGATTGAGCTTTTTAAGCGAGGACTTCTTCAGAGAGCCTCTCCCGAAAGTGCCTGCAGAGAGCACAGGCACTGAGGTGCCCTCATGATTCTCTCTGTTGCGAGCGGAAAGGGAGGAACAGGAAAGACAACAGTGGCAGTGAATCTTGCAGCCGTCTCAGAAGAAATTCAGTTTCTCGACTGCGATGTAGAGGAGCCGAATGCACACATCTTCCTCAAACCCTCCCTGACATTTTCACAGAGCGTCTCGATCAGAGTTCCGGAGATTGATGAGGAGAGGTGCTCCCTCTGCGGAGAGTGCTCCATCTTCTGCAGCTTCAATGCTCTTGCAGTGACGAAAAACGGAATTATGCTCTTCGAGGAGCTCTGCAAGGGTTGCGGTGGATGCTCTCTGGTGTGTCCTGAGAATGCAATCAGAGAAAGAGAGAGGCCTCTCGGAGTGATTGAGGGCGGAAGATTTGATGGAGGAGAGTTTCTTCATGGAAAGCTCATTCCGGGAGAGCCATTTGCCACACCGATCATCAGAGAGCTGAAGAGGAGGATTGACGGAAAAGCTGACCTCGTGATAATTGACTCTCCTCCCGGAGTTGCCTGTCCGATGATAAACAGCGTTTTCGGAAGCGATTTTGCTCTTCTTGTCACTGAGCCAACTCCATTCGGTCTCTTTGATCTCTCCCTTGCTGTTTCAGTCCTCAGAGAGCTCGAAATTCCAATGGGAGTGGTAATAAATAAAGCAGAGGACGAGAGAATGATTGAGGAGTTCTGCGAGAGGGAGGGCATTCCGGTTCTCATGAAGATTCCGTTTTCAAGAGAGATCGCAGAACTCTACTCGGAAGGAGAGCTTCTCGTCAGAGAGGAGAGGTGGAAAGAAAAATTTGAGGAGCTCATAACAAGGGTGAGAGATCTGGCATGAAGTTTGAGGATTATCTCATCGCAATTCACAGGCTGGAAAGAGAGAAGGGATATGCAAGAAACAAGGACATAGCAAAGACTCTCGGAGTTTCGGCTTCAACGGTCAGCGAAATGCTCAGAAAGCTTGATGAGGAGGGTTACGTGACCTTCGAGAAATATTTCGGTGCAAAGCTGACAGAAAAGGGAAGGGAATTTGTGAGGTTTCTCAGAGAGAGGAGGAGAATCATTTTCGAATTTCTTCTATCTCTCGGTGCGGAGAGAGAGCTTGCGGAAGAGCAGGCATGTCTGATGGAGCATGTGATAAAAACAGAGGTGCTTGAACTCATGAAGAAGAACATTGAGAGCTCTCAGGAGAGATCTCAATGAAGGAACTGTGCATAATCAGCGGGAAGGGAGGGACAGGAAAGACGACAATTGCAGCCTCTTTTGCTGTCCTCTCCGGGAACAAGGTCATTGCGGACTGTGATGTGGATGCTCCAGATCTGCATCTTCTTCTGAAGCCGGAAATTCAGAGAGAGGAGGAGCTGAGAGGAAGATGGGTTGCGAGAATCATTGAAGAGAGATGCATGAAATGTGGAAAATGCGCCGAGTTCTGCCGTTTCGATGCAATCACAGACTTCAGGGTGAATGAGTTTCTGTGCGAGGGCTGCTCGGTCTGCAGGCTCATCTGCGAGAATGATGCGATTGAGATGAGAGTTGAGCCCATCGGCTCCATTTATGTCTCCAGGACCTCTTATGGATGGATGTGCCATGCTTCTCTGATACCCGGAGAGGAGGCTTCGGGAAAGCTGGTTCATGAGGTTAAGAGGAGGGCAAGAGAGCTCGCGAGAAAAGAGAACCTGGAGCTCATTCTCATAGACGGTCCTCCGGGTATCGGATGTCCGCTCATTGCGACTCTGAGCGGAGCAGATGTTGCGCTGATCACAGCTGAACCAACTCTCTCAGGAGTTCATGATATGGAAAGAGCTCTCTCCCTCGCTGAGCACTTCAGAGTTCATCCGCTTGTATGCGTGAACAAATATGATCTGAATGAGAAAATTTCAGAGAGAATCGTATCCTTCTGCGAGGAGAGAGGAATTGAGGTTGCGGGCATGATTCCGTTTGATGAGGAGGTTGTGAGGGCGCTGAAAAATGGAAAAATTGCAGTTCTCCAGAACTCGAAGGCCTCCTCAGCCATCAGAGATCTCTGGGAGAGGGTTGCTGAAGTGATGAGAATATGACAATGAAACCTGCTGATGGATGAATTCCTTCTCTTATCTCCTCAAAATCTGAACCGGAGAAGAGGGTCGAGAAGGCTCCGATGATTCTGAATCCGGTTCTGCTGAGAATTTCCACAACCTCATCTGAGCGCAGGAATCTGGCGTGAGAATAGATTGGATGACCTTTCTTACCCTTCTCAGCATAGATCTTTCCGAGAGGACTCTCCTCGGGAATGAATCCTATAACCACATTATCCGAGACTCTTGAAGCTTCCCTGAGAGCTGTTTCAGCATTCAGAAAGCAGAGAGAGGTTATGAAATATGAGGTTCTGAAGCTCTTGTTTCTGAATGGAAGATTGTGGGCATCCGCGAGGATGACCTCTATTCCCCTCTTTCTCGCTATCCTCAGCATCCCTTCTGAGATGTCAACTCCAAACTCTATTCCAAGTTCTTCAGCAAATCTTCCGGTTCCAACTCCAATTTCGAGGGAGGGATGAGGAAAGCGAATTTTTCTTAGAGCTTTCAGCTCGATTTCGAAGATTCTCAAACCTCTCCCGGAATCATACCAGGAATCATAGCTTTCAGCAAGAGAATCAAATGGACTTTTCCTGAGCATCAGTTCCCTCTATGATGATTGCCTTTCCATTTATCAGGGCATCAACAACCTTCCTTCTGCCACTCTTCAGATCAACCCAGAGAGTCTTTCTTGAGACTCCCATTTTCTCCGCTGCCTCTTCCTGAGTGAGACCTTCGAGATCGACGAGACGCATGGCCTCTATCTCGTGAATGCTTAGAATCACGTGTTCAAGCTCTCTTCCGGGAATTCCTCTGGGTTTGAACATCAGACATCTCGGATAACATCCAATTCTCCTTCTCGCTCTCCTCGGCATCAGCCCTCTCCTCTCATCTCCTCGTCAGCTCTCTCAATCTCTTCCTTCATCCTCCTCTGATACTCCTCAACCCTCTTTCTGATTTCCTCATCCCTCATTCCAAGAATTTTCGCAGCAGCCAGAGCAGCCGATTCCGGTTCGAGAACCACAAGCGGAGCAACTCCAGAGGGCATTCTCAGAGAGGAGAAAATGTCCGCTCCTCCAAACTTCTCGGAATACGGAGGACAGGCTATCACGGGAGAGGTCACCGAAGCATCAACCATTCCTGAGAGAGCGTTTGACCTTCCGGCAACGGTGATGTAAACAACGTCCTCAGGATACTCCTTCAGAATCTTCAGAAGTTTCTCCGGTGTCTTGTGAGCTGATGCAACTCTCCTCTCATACGAAACTCCGAAGAGTTTGAGAGAGTTCTCAATCCTCTTCACAAATTCAGCGTCGCTCTTCGAACCCATGAGAATTACAACCTGAGGCATGAGATAGGATTTTTCAGAATTTCTTATAAATCTTGTTTCTCAGAGGGTAGCTCCATTCTGGATGAGAGAAGAGTGAAGAGGATTCCGAGAAGAGGTGCGGAAGTCAGAACATACCAGCCAAGAAGAATGCTCCTGTCAACGAGGATTTTCGTGATGAACGGACCGATTGCATTTGCTGAGTTTGAAACAAGACCGATTGCAAAAGCTCCGCTTGTAACCATGCTCTCAGGAAATATCACGGCAGGAGTGCTCCAGAAAACAGGAGCAACACCCTGAACTGCTGCTGAGAGGAAGAGAGAAATGTAAAAGAGCCTGTGATCTCCCGCTTTTATTGCATGAGTTGTCAGAAGCAGTCCGATGAATCCGATGATATAGGAGGCGACCATCATTTCCGAGGCTCTTCTGAAGAGCTCTCTGTTGCTCTCAGCTCCGATGGAAACTCTGTATGTGAGATATCCTATGAATACCGACCAGAAGACCTTCGAGGAGGAGAGGAGAATTGAGAGAGAGCTTGCATCAGCTCTTGAGAGACCGAGGGAGAATGCAGTGGAGGGAAGAAGTCCCTGGATTGTGAAGACGACCCAGAGAGCGAAGAAAAGCGAGAGACCCCAGACATACGTGATTCCAAGGCTCCAGGGAGAACCTTTTCTCTCCTCTGCATGACCATCAAGATCCTCAACCAGAATCCACCAGAGAGCAAGACCGAGAAGCATGAGAAGTGCAGTTGATATGAAGGCCAGCCTCCATCCCAGGAGGGAGACAAGCCTGTCTCCGGAAAAACTCCCGAAAACCCCGCCGAGAAAGATGCCACCGAGAATTATTCCCTTTGCGAAGGCTCTCTCCTCTCTGAAGAGCTCCGCGACCTGCGCGGAGAACAGAGGTACAAGTGCTATGATGAATCCCTGAATGAATCTCAGAAAGAGGAAAACCGGGAATGAGGGGATTAGAGGAATGAGGAGCTGAGGAACCGCTGCGAAGAGGACAGAAAGGAGGACTCCTTTTTTGAAATTTCTCTCAAAGTAGCTTGAACGACCGAGGAAGAAAGCAACAAAAAGACCGATGGTATAGGAGACATATCCCCAGTCATAGATATCGGAGGAGACCGAGAGGAAATTCATCAGATCCTCTCTTGCAATGGAGCTCATCGTGAGGGTTGCGAATCCGAGCATCATGAGAAGGGTATCGAGAAGAACATAGAGATGAGAGCGAGGGAATTTCATGGTTCTCAGCTCAGAAAGTGGAAAAATAAAAGCTTTACTATTCTTTTCTCCTTGAAAATCATGAGAAATTCTGTTTCAGCGCTCTTGCAAGAAGCTCCGTGATGTCGAGCACCTCAGTATCGGTGACGCTCTGCAGATTCAGCTTGCAGAAGGGACAGGATGAGACGATTGCATCAACTTCTTTCCTCTCGGCTTCCTCGACTCTTTTCCTTGCAAGCTCCTGGGACTTGGATGGATTCCATGCTCTCAGACCTCCTCCTCCGCCACAGCATCTCGAATTTTCTCTGTTCTCTTCAAACTCAACAAGCTGAACTCCCGGAATTGCTTCTATGATTCTTCTCGGCTCCTCATATATTCCGAATTCTCTTCCGAGATGGCAGGGATCGTGATAGATGACCCTCATCTCAAGGTTCTTCAGAGGAAGGTCATCGACTCTCTGCGAGAGAACCTCCACGATATGAACTGCATCGATTCCGTAATCGCTCTGGAAGGTTGCGTGGCATCCAGCGCATGAGGTTATCACCGGTTTCCTGAGAATTTCCAGATTTTTCCTCCTGATCTCCTCTATCTCGTATCCAGACCTGAGAAGCGGAGACCCGCAGCAGACAAGATCCTTCGGAACGGAGTAGCTCACTCCGAGAGCTTCGAGAATTTTCTTCGTGCTCTCATAAATGCCCTTCATCCTGAACTTTGTTGTGCATCCCGGGAAGTAAATCATCTCTGCATCCTCTCTTTCCTCGAAAATCTCCTCCCTCTCTCCATAGGGATTTCCTGTTTCTAGCGTATTTCTGTAAATCGCTCTGTGCCTCTCGGGATTGAGATTCTGGGAGACGAAGAATCTTCTGAACCTCTCGATGAGCTCAGGAGTTCTGTGACCCATCTGACAGACAGAGGTGCAGTAGTAGCATGTGGTGCAGCTGAAGAGCGAATTTCTGAGCTCCTCATCCACATATTTCACAGGATTCTTCTCTCCTGGAGGAGGGATGAAGAAATGATGACTTCTCTCACCCTTCTCAAACTTCTTTTCCGGAATCTCCTCCAGAGAGTAGAGACCCATGGCCATCGCGGTTAATTCCGAGATGTCTATGATGTTCGGTCTGTCCCTTCTCCTCCTGCCTCCCTCCTCATAATAAACGCAATCCAGATGAATCGCACACTTCGGGCATGAAACGACAAGAAAATCGGCATCGGAATTCTCAAATTCCTCAATCTTTTTCTCCCTCTCCCTCTTCGCAACTGAATTGCAGTTCATCCAGCTTGAAACTCCGCAGCACCTTGAATTTTCTCTGTTCTCCCGGAACTCAACAAGCTCGCCGAAGGCTTCGATAATTTTTCTGGGCTCCTCGTAAATTCCGGAGTATCTGCCAAGTCTGCAGGAATCGTGATAGATAAATCTGAACGGAAGCCTCTCGGCGTGAATCCTCTCAAGATTTTCTGCTATGAACTGGGAGATGTGAACAGCTGGAATTCCGTGGAGATCTCTGAGAGAGTGCACGCATTCCGCACAGTTTGAGATCACGAGTTTCACACCACTGAAAAGCTCCTTCAGAGCTTCTTTCAGCTTCTCAAACTCGTCGAGCATGCCTGAATAATAGAGATCATGGCCGCAGCAGGCTGTTATCAGTCTCGGTGTGATTCCGAGATGATTGAGAACTTTCAGCGCAGCATAACCCATGTTGCTGTATTTCCTGTCTCTTCCCATCGCAGAGTAATTTCCGTAAGGCTCGGTCTCCACAATTTTGAAGGCAGTGTCAAACACCGGACCGCATCCCGGGAAGAAGGCAATCTCGGAGCTCTCATCGGTTCTCACACCGGAGTATTTCCATGAGAGGAGAGGCGAGAACGAGAGGAGAGTGAGGAACATGGAACCATGGCTGCCCCTCGGCTCATAAACATATCTGCTCAGAGGAACGATTCTTCTGAGATCAACTCCGGTTGGACAGCCCTCATTGCAGAGCATGCAGAGGAGACAGTCGGAAACCTCTTCTCCTATTTTCCTCTTCATGAGCATCTCCTCACGAATTCGTTGACGCATTCAACCCACTTCCGGGCATCAGAACTTGAGAGATTGTACATCTCAACTCTCTCTGCTGAAATCCCGCAGAGTTCAAGAAGTTCTTTCAGCTTCAGAACCCTCTCCTTCGCTGAAAGATTCCCGTCAAGATAGTGACATTCTCCTTCCCTGCACCCTGTCACCATCACACCCTTAGCACCGTATTTAAAAGCGGTGAGAACGTGATTTGGTGAGACCCTTCCGCTGCAGGGAACTCTGATAATCTTCACCTTCGCAGAGTATTTCCTCTTGTTCAGTCCAGCAAGATCTGCAGCATTGTAACTGCAGTGCTGGCAGCAGAAGGCTATGATGGAATCCGGATCCTCTGAGAGAATCCCTCTGATCTGCGCCTCAATCTGCTCATCCCTGAGACCTCTCAGGATCATCGCATTGCTCGGGCAGAGAGCCGAGCACTTTCCGCAGGAATGACAGCTGACATCTTCAACCCTCAGCTGTCCATCCTCTTCTCTCACAGCATCAAAACTGCAGAATTCCAAGCAGCTCCTGCAGAGGATGCAGATCGAGGGATCTATGAATCCTGTTGTCAGAGAAACCGGCATCTCATCCTCTTTCAGGAAGGTGCTTGCCCTGCCTGCCGCTGCATTCGCTTCGGCTATGGACTCCTGAATTGGCTTCGGTCCGCTGCAGGTTCCTGCTATGTAAATTCCCTCCTGAGCTGTGTCAACAGGTTCTATCTTCGGGTGAAGCGGATCTATGAAGCCATCCTCTCCTCTCTTCAGTCCGAGCTTCTTCGCAATATCGAGAGTTCCCTCAGAAGGATTCATCGAAACGCTCAGAACCACGAGCTCGGAATGAAGCTCCTTCACCTCGCCCTCAAGCGTGTCCTCCACCTTCACGATCAGGTCTTCTCCCTCATCAATCACCTCGGCAACATTTCCGCGAATGAAATTTATGCCGAGCTCTCTCGTGCTCTTGTAATACTCCTCATACCATCTTCCCGCAGCACGGAGATCCATGTAGCAGATGTTCACCTCGATGTCTGGATGCTCCTGTTTTATGAGCCTTGCCTGCTTCAGAGCATACATGCAGCAGATCTTCGAGCAGTAGGGATTGTATCTCAGATCTCTCGATCCGACGCACTGAATGAAGGTGATGCTCCTGGGAACCTTCCCGTCGGAGGGTCTCACAACCCTTCCTCCGGTTGGTCCCTGAGAGCTCAGAAGCCTCTCAAGCTGAAGCGCAGTTATGACATTCGGATGCTCCACATTGTACTCGGTTTCGCTCATATCTCTGAGCTCGTAGCCTGTTGCGATGATGATTGCTCCAACCGTCAGCTCAATCAGCCTCTCTTCATCGTCATCCTTTACTGCACCAGCCTCACAGACAGAGATGCATCCCCTGCACTCCGGCATTCTTCCATTCAGCCTCAGACAGTTTTCAGGGTCTCTGAGATGGGTTGAGGGAACTGCCTGAGGGAAGGGAACGTAGATGGCTCCTCTTGCACCAAGCCCTTCATCGAACTCGCTTGGAACCTTCACGGGACAGACGTTGATGATCTCGATTGCTCCCTTCGGGCATCTCTTAACGCACTCGAAGCATCCAGCGCATCTTGAAGTGTCATAAGATGGGTGCTCCTCTCCTTTCTGAAGAGCTCCAAATCCAAGATCGTTGCAGATTTTCACGCAAACCCCGCAGTTCACGCAGTTCTCAGAATGAATTCTTATTCTGTCAACAAGCTCGTAACCATCTGGAACAAGAAGCTTCTCATAGCTCGACTTCGTGCAGGCTCCGCATCCCGTGCATCTGGTTTCATCCACATATCTCGGTTTCTTTCTGATTTTCACCCTGTATTCTCCGGGTCTTCCGCTGATCTCCTCAATCTCGGAAAGGGTGAGGATCGCGATGTTTTTGTTCTGCGCCACCTCACTGAGCTTGGGAGAGATCGTGCACATGCTGCAGTCATCGGTTGGGAAGGTCTTATCCAGCTTCACCATCTTTCCGCCTATGCTCGGCTCTTTCTCAACGAGATAAACCCTGTGACCCTTTGAGGCGAGCTCAAGAGATGCCTGCATTCCTGCGATTCCTCCGCCGATAACAAGAACATCCTTGTTCACCGGAACTTTCACAGTTTCAACTGGCTGGAGAAGTTTCGCCTTTTCAACCCCTCCCCTGATTAGAGCTATCGCTTTCCTCGTAGCCTCTTCACCCTTATGAACCCAGCTGCACTGCTCCCTTATGTTCACGAACTCCCAGAGGAAGGGATTGAGCTTCTCACCTATGCACTCTCTGAAAACATGAGAATGATGCGAGGGACTGCAGGCCGCTATCACAACTCTTGAGAGCCCATCTTCCTCAATCCTCTTTTTTATCATCTCCTGTCCGGCTTCAGAGCAGAGAAAAATGTAATCGTAGACCTTTACACCCCATGAGCTGACGGCTTCCTTCACCTTCTCTATATCAACCTCTCCGGCTATGTTGTTTCCGCAGTGACAGATGAAGACACCGATGTTCCCGCTCATGAAGCTCCTCCTCAAATCCTTATCTTCAGAGATCTCGCAAGAACTCTCTCTCCTCTGTAATCCGGAAGAATAACCGGAGATCTCCTCTCCTCCTTTATTCCAGCCTCATCGAGCATTCTGTTAAATCTCTCAACGTGCTTCAGTGTGAGCTTTCTGAAGGAGCTCTTCTTTGCATATCTCGCAGCCGAAATTCCGGCTCTCCTTCCGAAGACGTTGTAATCCAGAAGGCTGTTGCCCATGAGCCTGTTCTTTCCGTGAACTCCTCCGGTGACCTCTCCTCCTGCGAAGAGCCCCTCCACTCCGGTCCATCCGTTCTCATCTATCTCGACTCCACCGTTCTGATAGTGAAGGGTCGGGAAGACAAGGATCGGATCTCTGGTCATGTCTATCCCGAATCTGGCAACAAGTCTCCAGATGGCTGAGAAATGCTTTCTTATTGTTCCCTCTCCGTGAATCTCATCTATCATTGGCGTGTCCAGCCAGACTCCAACCATTCCTGTTGGAGTCCTCACACCCTTGCCTCTCTCGTAGCACTCTCTTATGATTGCAGCCGATTCAACATCTCTCGGTTCGAGAGGATAGACGAAGGCCTCACCCTCCGCATTAACCGGCATTGCTCCCATTCCTCTGACCTTCTCGGTGATGAGCTGACCAACGATAGCCTCAGGATATGCCGCTCCAGTCGGATGATACTGGGCTGTTTCCATGTCCCTGAGCCTTGCTCCGACTCTGTAAGCAAGAACCAGTCCATCTGCAGTCGCTCCGTAATGATTCGTTGTTGGATAACCCTGAAGATGAAGTCTCCCGAAACCTCCGGTGGCGAGAACCGTTGCCTTGCTTCTCACCACAATGTACTCATTCGTTTCGAGATTCATCAGAAGAGCTCCGCTTACAGCTCCGCTCTCATCTGTGAGAAGCTCAACAGCCGGAGAGAATTCGAGAACCGGAATTCCAATGTTTCTCGCCTCATCCCTTATGACCCTCATGATCTCCATTCCGGTGTAATCCTTTGCACTGTGGAGCCTCTTCCTGCATGTTCCCCCTCCGGGATTTTCGATGAAGTGACCGGTCTCGTCTCTGTCATACATCACTCCGAGTTCCTCATGCCACCTGAGAATCAGAGGAGCGTCCATCACAAGAGCCTTCACAAGCTCGGGTTTGTTTGCGAAATGACCTCCTCCGATTGTGTCGAGAAAGTGAAGAACAGGGCTGTCGTCCTCGCTGTCAGCGCACTGGATTCCTCCTTCAGCCATCATGCTGTTCGCATCTCCATGCCTGAGCTTAGTTGCAATCAGAATGTTCTCCGGAGGAATCCCCTCATAATATGCGAAGAGAGCTGCAACAGTGCCTGCACCCCCTCCTCCGATGATGAGGACATCAACCTCATAATCAACGGTGCTGAGATCTATCTCCTCTGGATTAACAAGAGGTCTGGCCTCGAGAATATCGGCAACTTCATGATAAACCAGATCGCCCGCATTCGGTCCAACTCTCAGTCTCCTTCTCGAATCCTCTCTGTAATCTGGATGAAACTTCCTGAGAATTTCCTCCCTTTCCTCAGCACTCATCGGAGGAACAGAGGTTTTCAACCTCTCCTCCCGGGTTTCCTCAACCTTCTCAATTGATTTCCTCATGTATTCCGGATATCCACCTATGAGCTCCAAAATCCTCACCTCTAAACCTTAAT
>JACIWD010000154.1 GCA_014361165.1 Candidatus Mnemosynella bozhongmuii | reverse complement strand
CTCATTTCAATTTCCACCCTTGTTTGCTTCTCCAAAAAGCATCAGGAAATTGCAGCAGCTCTTGAAGATGGTTTCACTGTCGAAACCGACAGTCCGTTCCTCTCTCCGAGGAGAAGAACAAGAAATGAGCCTGTTTTTGTTCTTGATGCAGTTAAAAAGATTTCGGAGATTAAAGGAGGGAGAGAGGAGGAAATTGCGGAGAGAGTTCTGAGAGAGACGAGAAAATTTTTCGAGATTTGAGGGGATTTCGATAGTGTTTTATTCAAAGAAAGTCATCATTTTTATTCATGAAGCTTCAGTTCGGATGCCACCTGATAACCTATGGAGATATTCCGAAGACTCTTGAATACGGAATTCTCGCGGAGAAATGCGGTTTCGACGTTCTTTCAGTTCCGGACCATCTTTTCCATCCTCCTGATGAGAAGGTCTTCAAAGGTCATCCGTGGGATGCCTTCACAATGCTCACGGCGATAGGAATGAGAACCGAGAGAATAAAGCTGATGCCCGGAGTTTCGGATGTTCTGAGAAGACATCCGGCCACAGTTGCGCACATTGTCTCCACTCTTGACCAGCTAACCGGAGGGAGAGCACTTCTTGCCCTCGGAGCTGGAGAAGCCTTCCATCTCGACCCGATACCTGATGTTGACTGGAGCAATCCGGTTGGAAGATTGAGAGAGGGAATAAAGGTCATAAGAATGCTCTGGGAATCCGAAAAGAGTTCTCCTGCCTTCTTCGAGGGAAGATATTTCAAACTGAGGAATGCCTATATGGGGATCAAACCTCTGAAGAGAACTCCAATTCTTGTTGGAGGATATGGTCCGAGGATGAAAAAGCTCATAGGAGAGCTTTCCGACGGATGGATTCCGTGGATAGAATCTCCTGAAACCTACAGGAGAAACTTTGAGGAAATAAAGAATCACGCCAGAAGAGCTGGAAGAAATCCCGATGAGCTCACCGGTGCTGCTCTTATTTTCACAAGTGTTTCAGAAGATGGAGACAGAGCAAGAGAGATTCTCACACCCAGAACAAAAATGACGCTTCTGCTGAGAAACAGACTGCTCAGAGATCTCGGATATGAGGAGCTTGCCGAGGAGGCTTTCGATCTCTGCAGAGCTCCTCTTGAAGGAGAGACAGCAGACAAGCTTCAGGAGCTCGTGGAAAGAGTTCCAGATGAGGCGGTTGAGAAGGTCACTGTCGGGGGAACACCTGATGAAGCGATTGAGAAGATTGAGGAATACGCAAGGGCAGGAGTGAGTCTTTTCATCGCTCTTCCCTATCTCGCGAACTTTGAGGAGACTCTGAACCACTTCAAAAAGGACATCATTCCGTATTTCAGAGAGAGGTAAATAACGCAAAAAATTAAATGAGGAAGAGAGAAACCTAAAATCTGAGATGGCACCACCGAAAGAAGTGGCCGGATCTCTGAAGGACAGGCTCGCAAGTATAAGGAGCTATTTTGGGAAGAGGAGAGGCAGGAAGAGGAGAAAGATAGCTCTCCTTGTGGATGGTCCGAACATGCTCAGGAAGGAGTTTGAAATAGATCTCGGTGAGATAAAGGAGATGCTGCGCGATTTTGGAGATATAAGGGTTGGGAAGGTCTTTTTAAATCAATTTGCATCCGAAAAGCTCATTCAGGCTGTCGAAAATCAGGGCTTTGAGGTTGTCATTTCAACAAGCGATGTGGATGTTCCTATGGCGATAGCCGGAATGGAGATGATATACAATGATAACATAGACACCCTTGCTCTTGTCACAAGAGATACTGATTTCAAGCCCCTTGTTCTCAAGGCAAGAGAAAAGGGGAAAACAACAATAGTCTTCGGTGCAGAAGAAGGTCTCTCGCATGCCCTCAAAAATGCAGCAGATTATGTGGTTGTTCTGAAAAAGAATAAGGAATTTGAAATTTTAGGTGCAGAAGAAGGATAATCAGCCTCCTGAAGGAGCTCCGAGTCCCATTGAGCTTCTTATCTGTTCTTCAAGAGTTCTGTATCTTTCCTGAAGCTTCTTCTCCTGTCTTTCAAGAGTTTTCACTCTAACCTCAAGGTCCTCCTTTTTCTCCCTGAGCTCATCTTCCAGCTTCTTCTTTTCCACCCTGAGCATGATGCTTCCCAGATTCTTGTAAACCTCCGCGTCATCACCCAGCTTTTCAAGCTCTCTGAGAGCATTCTCTGTTTCCCTCAACATGAGCTCTATCTGAGTCTTCTGAGAAATCAGAGCCTGAAGCTGATTGTAGATCTGCTGAAGCTGCTGCAACCTGTGCTGAAGTTCTGGAGAGAGTTCTCTTGCTGCCATCACAAACACCTCTTCTCAGTTCTCATTAAGAGTTTAAAAATCATTTCCCCATTCTTCCTCAAGAAGCTGAAGCGACACCTTGAGAAGTCTCCCCCACGTATTGAAGGCGGCCCTTAAAGAGACGAGGTCTCTCGCCTCTATCTGAACCTCAAGAATTCCCTCCTCAGCCCTCAGCCTTGCAGATGACCTCTCAGAAATTTCCTCCTGAGCCTCCGGGGAAAGGACTCTCAGGAGCAGGGGTGCCTTGGAGCTCTCAATGATGATTCTCGCTGAATGTCTTGAACTCATTTCTCCTGAGCTTCAGATTCTTCAAAGCTTCTCT
>JACIWD010000153.1 GCA_014361165.1 Candidatus Mnemosynella bozhongmuii | reverse complement strand
TCACTAAAGCCGGGAGAGTACTCCGTCAGGTTCTCGGAAAATGCCGTCGTAGTGGCTGACGGGAAGAGCTACAGCGTGAAAGCAGCATGCAAATTCAAAGTTTCGGATGAAGAGCCCGGGTTAGAGATCGGGAGGCTGCGCTTGCTCGAACGTCAGTCGAAGTTCGGCAGCATAAACCTGAGCGACTCGGAAATTTTTGCTGAAGGAGCCGTCACTGAAGATGGCACGGGAGTGAGCCTGGTTTTCTCAATCGAACCTCCCTTGAATTTGAATGAGTCGATGAATCTGCACGTGAGAAGTGATCTCGGTTCAGTTAGAGTAGCGCTGTATTCGACTTCAAGCAGCTGGTATACAATTGAGATTAACAACTTCGTAAACAAGACTCAGAGAGCCGTCGATGTGATGGAGAGACTCTTCAAGGAGCCCATAAACGTGAGCATCACGATCTCAAAAGAGAGCATAGCAGTTGAAAACACTGATACCGGAGAGAAGATGACGCTGCGACCTTCAGAGGACTGGTTAAGAGAGACCTACGGGGATAGCCTGGAGATACACAGAGTTCCGGGATGGCCACCAACCTACACGATCTACGGAGATGCGATGACAGTATCTGTGGAATTCGGAGAAATGGCGGAATCTGCCAAATATCTAATGGTTGAGACTGGTTTCTCTCCCGATATTCCGAAGAAGCCAAAGCTTTGGATGTATGTTCCTGATTTCAAGTCCAGCCCTGCCAAGCTCTGAAAGGGTTGAATGCAACGTGAGCGAGGAGGAAATTCTGCGCAGAGCCCTGCAGAACGGGGAGATAAGAGAGCTCGCTGAGGGTAAGGATCTCATAATTCTTAATAACTCCGTCGTCCAGCTCCTGTGAGAGGTTCTACTATGTGGATGTGAGAGACCTTCAAGAGCCTGTTAGCACCCTGAGGATGTATTTCTACTATCCGGAGAGCGGTTTGTTTATACCCAGAGAACGGAATTCCATTGAGCCAGGAGTGAACAAAACTTGCGAGGTTGTTAGTGAGGAAGAGGTGAGGAGTGCAGCGTCTCTCTCAATGCAAAGAACAGAGTCTATATCAAGTGTCTTGCGCACATTGATGGCCCAGCTACC
>JACIWD010000152.1 GCA_014361165.1 Candidatus Mnemosynella bozhongmuii | reverse complement strand
CCTATGAGGGATTGAAACGAGGTAAGGCCTTGTCATAACCCACATTCCTGCCAGCGTTTTTAGCCTACCTATGAGGGATTGAAACATTTCTTAACTTTCCTTCCGCTTCTATGCTAAACCCGTTTTTAGCCTACCTATGAGGGATTGAAACAGGTTTGGCAATCCAAAAACAGAAGAAGAAAGGAGAGTTTTTAGCCTACCTATGAGGGATTGAAACCGGTATAGTGTCCAGCATTATAGGCAGAAAGTGCTTGTTTTTAGCCTACCTATGAGGGATTGAAACATGGTGCTCTAAACGAGCGTCTTTTGCAGGGGGGGAGGTTTTTAGCCTACCTATGAGGGATTGAAACGGGTTTTTCCCATTTGGATGTAGTGGTCTTTTATTCAGGTTTTTAGCCTACCTATGAGGGATTGAAACTTGGAGGTAACTAACTATCTCCTTGAACATTCTTTCGTTTTTAGCCTACCTATGAGGGATTGAAACATGTCCTCTATGATCTCAAGAAGTGCTGGTTGCAGCGTTTTTAGCCTACCTATGAGGGATTGAAACTCGAAACTAAAGCCCTTTGGTGTCCACAAAGCCCCTAGTTTTTAGCCTACCTATGAGGGATTGAAACGGCACAAGTGGGCTAAGAGTAGGCGACGATCTTCCCGTTTTTAGCCTACCTATGAGGGATTGAAACGCTTCTCTATGGCATCCACTATTACCTCAAATTTAGGTTTTTAGCCTACCTATGAGGGATTGAAACTTGGTCCTAACACCATCTCCTCCGGCCTGAAAACTGGTTTTTAGCCTACCTATGAGGGATTGAAACTAATCTTTCCCTAAAAATGTTCTACAGGATTTACACGTTTTTAGCCTACCTATGAGGGATTGAAACAGGAAGAGCTCCTTCGGGTCGAGGAACTCCAAGCAAGTTTTTAGCCTACCTATGAGGGATTGAAACCTTTTAGCTGTGCTAACTCCTTTCAACAAGATTTCAGTTTTTAGCCTACCTATGAGGGATTGAAACATCGTTTCCATACCGCCCGCTACGAGCTTGACTGGTTGTTTTTAGCCTACCTATGAGGGATTGAAACATAGAAATCTATTCCCACAGTTTCTTGTCGTTTGGAGTTTTTAGCCTACCTATGAGGGATTGAAACTTACTGGAGGGAGCACGTGAAGGCCAAGTTCCTTATGTTTTTAGCCTACCTATGAGGGATTGAAACGTTCTTTCTGCTTGCGTTGGAGCTTCTCGCGCGTTTCGTTTTTAGCCTACCTATGAGGGATTGAAACGCTTTTGTTATATAAAAATTGACATTCCCTTGTGACCACGTTTTTAGCCTACCTATGAGGGATTGAAACGCAAAATTCCTCTAAGGGGAGGTCTGGCGAAATCTCGTTTTTAGCCTACCTATGAGGGATTGAAACTGGGATAAAACTCATCGTGCGGGGACATGAATATCCGAGTTTTTAGCCTACCTATGAGGGATTGAAACGTGTCCTCATCCGACCAGTAATCAGGGTCTATCATGTTTTTAGCCTACCTATGAGGGATTGAAACTTGGTCCTAACACCATCTCCTCCGGCCTGAAAACTGGTTTTTAGCCTACCTATGAGGGATTGAAACTAATCTTTCCCTAAAAATGTTCTA
>JACIWD010000151.1 GCA_014361165.1 Candidatus Mnemosynella bozhongmuii | reverse complement strand
TGCTCTGACAGTTTTCGGAATCTCTGCAGAGCTCAGCTTTGAGGAAGCACCTTTCCCCGGAAGTTTTCATGTTAAGCTCTATGACTGGCTTTACAGGATAGGAGAGAAAGAGATTCTTGAAAGGGCGAGGGTGAGCGAAATTGAGGCTTGAGAAGAGATTGAGGCTCTATGTTATAACCGATGGAAGGCTTGCGGATGAGGTTGAGGGGACTGAAAAGGCTCTGAAAGGTGGGGCAACCGCAATACAGCTCAGAATGAAGAATGCGCCCACGAGGAAGATGATTGAAGTTGGAAAGAAGCTGAGGAAGCTCACAGAAGAATATGATGCTCTCTTCTTTGTGAACGACAGGGTGGATGTTGCACTTGCTGTTGATGCTGATGGAGCTCATCTCGGTCAGGAAGACATGCAGATTGAGATAGCAAGAGAAATCGCACCGGATCTCATTTTTGGAGTCTCAGCAAGCTCTGTCCAGGAAGCCCTCGAAGCCGAGAAAGGAGGAGCCGATTACATCGGTGCTGGAGCAGTCTTTCCAACTTCAACAAAGAGTGATGCAGAGTTCCTCGGCATTGATGGTCTTCAGAAAGTTGTCAGAAGGGTGAGAATTCCTGTTGTTGCAATCGGTGGAATAAACCATGAGAATGTTCTGGAGGTTCTTCGCAGAGGAGCTCACGGAGTTGCAGTCATCTCCGCAATCATGGGAGCGGAGAATATAGAAGAGGCGACAAGAAGGATGAGGGAAATAATAGATGAGTTCTTCAGAGAAAAAGAGGACTGAATGTGCTCTGACAGTAGCGGGAAGCGACAGTGGAGGCGGAGCAGGAATATCTGCGGATATCAGAACCTTCTCTGCTCTGGGGGTTCATCCTCTCGTCGCAATAACCTCTGTCACGGCTCAGAACACAAAAGAGGTGAAATCTGTTTTTGAAGTTCCTCCAGAGGCTCTGAGAGCTCAGCTGGAAGCAATATTTGAGGACTTCCATGTTTCAGCTGCCAAAACCGGAATGCTCTTTTCTTCAGAACTCATTGAGGTTGCTGCCGGGTTCTTCAGGAAGCAGAAAATTCCTCTCGTCATAGATCCCGTGCTCAGAGCAACTACCGGGGCAGAGCTTCTGAGAGAAGAGGGGCTAAGAGCTCTAAAAGAGGAGCTCATACCACTCTCATCTCTGATAACTCCGAACATTCCTGAAGCAGAGGTTCTGAGCGGAGTTAAAATAAGGGGCGTCGAGGACATGAAGAAATCAGCAGAAATAATATGCCGGGAGCTCGGGGCTGGAGCGGTTCTGATAAAGGGGGGTCATCTCAGCGGAGATCCCTCAGACCTTCTTTATTTCAATGAAAGCTTCAGAATTTTTCATTCCTCAAGACTTTCCGGATGCTCTCATGGCACGGGATGCACTCTCTCTGCCGGAATCACGGCTCTTCTGGCAAGAGGATTTGAGCTCGAGGAAGCAGTGAGAAGAGCAAGGGAATTCACGAGAATCTCAATTTTTCACGGCTCTCGTGTCGGTTCCGGCGAATGTCCCGTCAATCCGGTTGCCTGGCTTGAAATTCCTGCTGAAAGATGGAGGATTTTTGAGGAGATTCTGAACAGTGAGGAACTTCTCAGAAAAAAATTTCCAGAGGGTCTCTCTGTTGTCGCGAAACTTCCAGGATTTTTCTCTGAGGATTTCCTTGAGGTCAGATTCTCACGAGGAGGGATTTCGGTATCTCTCAATTCAGAGATTGCAAGAAAAGTCCTCTCAGACGCGGGCACGTCATTTGCAATCATTCTTGATTCGGAGAAAGCCTCTGGAGATCTTGAGAAAAGGTTCAGAAGATTCTCAGATCAGCATCTCATTTATTTCTTCAACTCCTTCCGCGAGCTCTGAGATTTCAACCAGCTGTTTACTTTCTCTTTCTCAACAATTCCGTCATGCCCGGGAATTATGAGTTCAGAGCTCTCCACAATCCTTCTCATGCTCTCAACAGCAAGCTCTTCTGAAACATTGATTCTCGGAGGGACCCATTCTCTGAGATTCTCAGGCGTTGGGATTGCATCTCCCGCACAGCAGATTCTGTCCTCTATCATCAGGGATGCGTGATTCCAGGTGTGGCCTGGAGTTTTCAGAATTCTGAGATTTTCGGAAATTCTCTCCGGAGAGATCTCGCTCTTGGAATATTTCTGTGCTCTCCTTCCGGAGCCAGAATTCTCGCATTTCTGAAAATCACGTTGTTTCCGGTGTGGTCTCTGTGTGCATGGGTGTTGAAGACAACATCAATCTCATTCTCGGAGATTCCGATCTCTCTCATCCTCTCCAGTAGCTCTCCTCTCTTATCCTCGCTTCCCGTATCAGCTATAACGAAAATGCCGTCATCGATGAAAACAACAGTTGAGGAAGCATAGAGAATTCTCTCTCCCTTTCTGACAAGCTCGCCTTTAAGCAGAATCTCAAAGTCAATCATGCGAGACCCTCCAAAAAGTAAAAATAAGGTGAGAAATGGCGGGGCTCGAGGGGATGGATAGCACCATTTCTCAACCTCTTTTTCTCTCTCATACATCTTAAAATTAACGCAAAATCAGAAAGTGTCTGATGAGAAGGATGATAAGGGCTATGAGAACTCCAGAGGAGAGCTTTATGGCAGCGCTCATCCCGTCATTAAAACTCTTCGCTCTGCTCCAGTCCTCTTCGAAAACCTCTCTGAAGAACTTCGCAGGCTCTCCGTAAAGAATCACTCCTGCCTCTCTGTTCAGAAGAATTGACTCATCATTCATGTTGGCGCTTGTGATGATAACGAAATTCTCAGAGACGATTGCCTTTGTGTGGAGATTTTCAAGAAGCCTCACCTCAAGGTCAAGGCCCTCTCTTTTCGAGATCTCCTCGAGATACTCCTTTGTTATTCTGTTCCCCTCATCATCATTGAGAAGAATCCTGACTTCAAGACCTTCTGAAGCCTTCCTGAGAATTTCCCTCATCAGTGTTCCATCTCTCTCAATATACTGCTGTTCCAGATAAAGAAATTCATCTGCTTCATCAATTCCCTTCAGAAAGACCGAAAATTCAGAATCCGGCAGGACGAAAACCTCATAGGTTGCAGAGCATGAGAAAAATCCCTCGCCTCCTCCCTCATACTCACCCTCAAATTTCATCTCCACTCCTCTTTCGCTGAATTCTCTGACATCATATCCGTTCCAGTCATCTTCAAAGACCCTCTGAAGGAATTCCGCTCCCTCTCCTGATATCACAACTCCCCATCCCACATTTCCCTCTTCCACAGGAAATCCTTTCTCATTCAGATTCTCGGTTGTTATGAGAGCTCTTTTTCCATCAATCACCACACACTTTGCATGCATGAATCTGTACCGGTCTCTGAGCTTTTCGGAGCTCATGATCCTCACTTCAGAGCTCTCTGAAACCATCCTGAGAGATTCAGATGCTTCGAAGCCTCCTGCTGGATCTCCCTCAACAAGAATTCTGACTTTAACTCCTCTTTCCGAGAGCTCTCTCAGCTTCTCTGCTATGAGAGGATGATCGAAGAGATATGTTGCGACACAGACCGAGTTTCTGGCCTCTTCAAGAAGATCAAGAAGAACTTCGAGAGAGCTCCGGGTTGTGAAGCAGAGAACACTGCCCTGAGATCTAACTGTTGAGAACTCGGACTGACCGATGTAGAAGGGTCTCTCCCCTTCCCAGTCCTCTCTTCCATCGGTGTCGCCATTCCATCTCTTCAGAATCTCTCCTTCCCGCGGAACGTCAAGAGGCTCTCCCCTCCATCCCTCAATCTCTCTGCTCTCACCGTATCTGACAGCATCAACAACTTCAGATCCTTTTAAGAGGAGAAGCTCATCTCCACTGTTCGAGAGTCTTGGAAGCGGAATTTCAACAGCATCCTCTCGCATGTATTTCCTGAAAAGGGTTGCATTTCTCGTGAGATAAACAGATTCTCCCGGTTTGAGAATGATGGGCGGAAGATTCACGGTTTCCTCAAGATCGCTCAGAGAGTAATCCCCGAGGTTCTCAGTTCTGTTCAGACAGAGAATCCTGATGAATTCATCCTCATCATAAGGGCCATATGTATTCGGGGCAACCTCAGATATCAGAAGCTCTGCGGAGACAGGAAGGAAGAGGAGAAGAATGAAGAAGAAGATGAGAAGTCGAGAGACCCTCATGAGCTTTTCAGCTCTCTTCTGAGCTCTCCCATTGTTGTGATCTTCTCCGCAAATGCATTGTGCCTGTGAATGCTCTCCTCATTAATCTGCTTTATCGTGATGATCGCATCATCGGATAGCTCCGGAAACTCCTCAACAACTCTTCTTGCCATCTCTCTGACACAATCCTCAACAAACTTTGGATTCCTGTGAGCCTCCATGACAACATTTGCCTCGTCCTTCCTCTTCAGAAGCTCGTAAATTCTCGAACTCATCGAATCCTCGATTATCTCTATTATCCTGTCGAGCGATGGAATCTTATCTTTCTCTCCAACCTCAATTGAGATGAAGCCTCTGCCTCTCTGATTGTGCGTCGCAATCGGAACGCAGGAGAGAAATTCTTCGATGCTCTCATCCTTCATCCCGAGCTCTCTGAGCTTCTTTACAGCAATCTCCTTCATCATCCCCTGTGCGCAGGGGCATGCGGTCATTCCCACGACCTCTGCTCCTATGGATTTCCTTGTTACGATTCTTCCGTCAGACTTCTCGGAAACAGCAGATGCGAAAATGTCGACAACTTCCTGACAGCTCATTTTTGTTACCGGAGTCGTCCTTCTTATCACATACTCGCTCTTCATCTGAACCTCTGCCCTTGATGCGTATTCATGTCTCTTCAGAAGCTCCTCCGAAATTTTGCTGCAGAGCTCCTCTATCTCGGCAACCTCTTCATATGTTCTCTCCTCAAGAACCTCGTCTATGGCCTCAAAATTTCTGGAGAGATTTGCGCCCTTTCTATCTTTCGGAAGGTCAACAAAGATGTTGAAGGTTGAAATCAAAATTACGGGCCTCTTCTCTCCTCTTGAAACCTTAACAAGCTTTTTAACATCGGTCACTCCAACTCTTGTGAGATTTATCTGTATCTCCGGTTTCGATGACTGGACGTCTGGAAGGGGCATGCTATATGCTCATCTCATCTGAATTTAACATTTTGGTTTTCATCAGGCATCTTTAAATCCCGTGCCCTCCAATTCTCTTTCCATGAAAATTCTGGGAATCATAGGGAAGCCAGTGAAGCACTCGCTCTCACCTCTCATGTATCGTTCCGCTTTCGAGCATCTCGGGATGGATGCACTCTATCTTCCCTTCGAAGTTGAGGATGCGGAGATGGCGATAAGAGGAGCTCATGCCCTCGGGTTTCACGGTCTTAATGTCACGATGCCGCACAAGGAAATTGCGGGTTCAATCTCCAGGAAAATGGATGATGTTTCGAGAATTTCCGGAGCTGTGAACACAATCAGGTTCTCTGACGAGATTCTCGGATATAACACGGATGGTGACGGTGCGCTCAGAGCAATTGAGAGCAGCGGAACAGAGATAAAGGGTTCGAAGATCCTCATTCTCGGTGCGGGTGGCTCTGCAAAGGCAATAGCCGTTCGCCTCTCTTTCGAGGATGTCGAGCTGATGATATGGAACCGGAGCAGAAACAGAGCAAATCAGCTCGCCTCTCTAACCGGAGCGAAGGTCGTGGAGAATCTCAGGGAAGCTGTTAGAAGAGCTGACATCCTTATAAACACAACTCCGGTTGGCATGAACAGTGATGAGTCTCTTCTCTTTGCCGAAGACCTCCACGAATCGCTGACAGTTCTCGATATCGTTTACTCGCCTCCAGAGACAAGATTGCTGAGAGAAGCCAAGAAAGCCGGAGCAAAGACGGTTGATGGAATATCCGTTCTTCTCCATCAGGGAGCTCTAAACTTCGAGATATGGTTTGGCAGAAAGGCTCCATTTGAAATCATGGAAAAAGCGGTCAGGGAGGCCGTCAGAAGATGAAGATATGCGTTGTTGGTGGAGCAGGAAAGATGGGAAGAGTTTTCGCGAAGATTTTTTCAA
>JACIWD010000150.1 GCA_014361165.1 Candidatus Mnemosynella bozhongmuii | reverse complement strand
ACACTCATAACACCGCCAATGCTGAAACCTCTTTTCGGAAGGGGAGGGAGCGGACTGAAAGAGAAGGAGACCTCACTTCAGAAATAATTCTCGAAAACCCTCTCTATTTCTTCAGGATTTCTGAGAACCGTGATGCCCTCAATCTCGGAGAGTCTTCTGGTGTTCTCAGCATCCTCTTTTCTTATTCTCAGCTTCATGATCCTTCCATCAGGAAGAATCGTTTCCGTGATTCCCTCTTCCAGATCGGATGGGAGGACGTAAACTGGGATAAAAGCCTTCAGAGCCATGATTGCGGAGTTTGAAACAAGGGAATCCGCTATTCCGTGTGCAATCTTTGCAACAGTGTTTGAAGATGCGGGAGCTATGAGAAGAAAATCAAATTTTCCGAGCTGTAGCTCTCCTGCCAGAAAGGGGGAGTTCGAGTTTCTCTCAACCCTCAGAGTTCCGAAAGAGTTCTTCAATCTTTCAACAAGCCTGTAATATTTCAGAACCTGTTCTCCTGCTTTCGAAAGGTAAACACGAACATCAACATCGGGAAATCTTCTGGTTATCCTCTCCATCACTCCAACAACTTCCTCAATCCTGTCCCCGCTACCTGTTATGCACCATGCAACCCTTCTTCTCATCACCTCTCACCTCCGAGAGCCTGAGAGAATCTTTTAATCGTCTTTTTCAGGCTTCTGAAACCTTCCTCGTCTTCCATCACTCCTTCGAGAGAGTCCCTGCTCCAGAAAGTTGCTCCAAGATTTGCTCCGAAAGCTCCTCCACCGACAACCAGAATCCCGTTGAGAATGTAAAAGGTGTATATCTGAAGAAGGGCAAGCTCCTGTCCGCCCATCCTGTCCCCTCCAACTGCAATCCCTGTTCCCACCTTCCCTCTGAAGAAGTTGAAGTCCTTTGCAACGAGCGCTCTCGTTCTGTCCATTATTGCCTTCAACTGGGCACTGACTCCGCTGTTATAAACAGGAGTTGCCATGATGAGCCCTTCAGCGTCCCTGAAGAGTTCATAGAGCTCCTCCATATCATCCTTTATTCTGCACTCTCCGTGTTTCAGACAGTAGTCGCAGTGCTCGCAGAAGCCTATTTTCTTATTCCTCACCGTATAGAATTCGGTCTCAAATCCCCTTTCTTCGAGCAGCTCAAGTGCCTTTCTGAGAACGAACTCGGTTGCCTTATTCCTCGGACTTCCGCATATTCCGAGAATCATAAAAATTAGGAGGGTTGAGACGCTCTCTCTCCGAGCATCACACCTGCTTCAAAAGCCTTTCTGAGATCTTCCTTCTTCGGTCTGTATCTCACATTCAGAGGCTCGAGAACCTCGAAGTTGAGCTCCTCAAAAACCCTGTTTATCTCCTTTGCAGCTCCTCCACCCCATCCGTATGAACCAAATGCCATCGCAACCTTATTCTTCGGTTTCAATCCCTTCAGATATTTTAAGAATCCTGCAACAGGCGGAAAAACCGTGTTGTGCATTGTCGGAGAACCTATGGCAATCGCTCTTGCATCGAGAATCTCCGTGACTATCTCGCTCCACGGGTCTTTTCTGAGATGGAAGAGTCTCACCTTTGATTTCGTTGATGCTCCCTCGGCTATTGCCCTCGCTATTTTTGATGTGCTCTCCCACATGCTGTCATAAATCACCACGACCTTGTTCTCACTCTCAAAATTCGCCCATCTTAGATAGGCGTCTATGATCTTTTCCGGATTCTTCCAAATAACACCGTGGCTTGGAGCAATCATGCTGATCTCAAGATTCAGCGATGCCACCTCATCGAGCTTCTTCTTTATGAGATTTCCCAGAGGCATCAGAATGTTGGCATAGTAAATTTTTGCCCATTTCAGCGCTTCCTCAACTCCAAGCTCCTCGTCAAATCTCTCAGTGCTTGCAACATGCTGGCCGAAGGCATCGTTGGAGAGAAGAAGCCTGTCCTCCTTAACATAAACCGCCATGCTGTCCGGCCAGTGAAGCATTGGCATTTCGAGAAAGACGAGAGTCCTCTTTCCTATCTTCAGTTCATCTCCTGTTTTAACAATCCTGAAATCCCATCCATCCGTGTTGAAATGCCTCTCTATCCCTTCCTTCCCCTTTTTGGTGCATATGATTGTTGCATTCTTCGCAATCTCCTTCATTCTCTCAAGACTGCCTGAATGATCAACCTCAACATGATTCGCGATTATGTAATCTATCTCGGAGGGATCCAGAACCTCCTCTATTCTCAGAAGCATTTCATCGAAGAAGCTCTCCTTGACGGTATCAACGAGCACCTTTTTCTCATCATTTATCAGATACGCGTTGTATGTGACTCCCCTCTTGGTCTCGAAGTTGTGGAAATCCCTCTCCTCCCAGTCAATTGCTCCGACCCAGAAAACGTCTTTCATTATCTCTCTCGCTCTCATTCACATCACCAAAATAGAGTTTTTCGTGAAAACTTAAAAAATTTTGTTTCGAAAATCGAACAAAATTATAGTTTTCTCAGAGTTGCCCTCACACTTCTGTTTATGGAAATTTCTGAAATCGTCCTCAGAATTCTGCAGAGCTCTATCATGCTCATCAGAATAAGTTTCATTCTCACATCTCTCTGAGAGTTCGAGTTCTCGGACTCTTTCCTGAGTCTCTCCTCTATCATCTTCCCGAGCTCGTAGGATTCATGCGCTCTCTCAAGATCCTCCTCCAGAAATGCGCTCATGGCAACATCAAAGCAGGATTTAATCGATTCGAGCTCTCCGCTCAGAACAGTTCTGAATCCGGGAGAGTCCTCCAGCTCTTTGAGATGTTCAAAAATTTTCATGAGCTCGTCCGAGATCTCTTCGATGCATTTGGTTATAAGCCTGTGACCGAGAAGCATTCTGAGGAAATCCCAGGAACTCAGGCCAGAATCGTGCATCCTCCTCATGCCTATGTTCTCGAGCCTCACGCTCAGCATGTAGAAGCGGTCAACATCTTCCTCCATGTCAAAGATACTCTGAAGAACTCTCTCATCACGATTCTCAAGATAGCTCATCATTCCATCTATGATCGTATTCACGAGCTGCTTCATTCTTATGAGAACGCTGTCTATGGACAAATCCTTTGAAGTCAGACAGCTGAGAGTGATCTTCTTATCCTCCATGCTCGTTATCTCTATTCCTATGAGAGACCTCGTTACCTCATTCAGAACGCTCATGAAATCCGGAGCAATCCTTTCCTTGAGATTTATCTCAATCTGGTCAATTCCGAGGATGTAGTATGCAAAAATCTCTCTCTTGAATCTCTCAGGATCTTTAAGCTTCGGAAGCTCAATAACCGCTCTCTCCGGTGGTTCAGCTCTGCCTATCAGGCTGCTGGGAATTATTCTTATTGAGCCCTCTTCTTCGACGCTAACCAGAAGAGTGTCTCCCTGTTTTAGATTGAATTTTTCTACCCAGTCCTTGGGAAGACTTACCATAAAACTCGAGCCACCTATAAACTGAAGTTTTCTGTATTCAGAACGCTTCATCAATACTCTCTTCTAATTCACGGTATTTAAATATTGTCTATTATTATGCGATTTATATTGAGTATGTATCCTGAATATAGCTCCTTCCAAATTTTAGGGAGAGCTCGGCTTTTGTGAGCTCCCTTGCAAGATAGGATACATGCTCCAGCAGAGAGACACCTCCAATCTCTATGAGCCTGTCGAGTATTGCCTTCGCGCTCCTTCCCTTAATCGTGAATCTCTCTCCGATGAGGTATATCTCTCCGTCCTTCACCGCGATCCTGTAGCTTCCTCTGGGATCAGGAGTCCACTCCTCTCTCTCCTCAGCCTCTATTACCGGTTCTCTGACATCAAAATTCTCCTCATATCTCCTTTTCTCCTTCAGAATGAGAAGGTCTATCCCCAGATCCTTTGGAGGAGAGTTTCTTTTTGACGCAATCTTCACCATTTCAGAGGCCACCCTGAGCTCTCTGACAGCATTTCTGCATTTTGGACTGCTTTCTGGAGTGAAAAGAATCGATGCTCCAACTTCATGGGCTAAAACTGCAAGAATTGCATGAACTCCAGGGGAATCGGCATCTATGAGTTCGGATACATTCCCAGCTCCAAACAGGAGTGGAATCTCCGGATTGGATGAGTGAAATTCGAAATAGTTCAGAAGAGATCTCATGAATCCGAGGTTCGGGGGATGGAGAACCGGATCTGCAATTATTTTCTCAATTCCCAGGTCTTGCGCTCTCTGAACATTTTCCTGAAGACCTCTTTTACCCGGAAGAATCACGGCTGCTGTTTCGTATGAGGAGAGCCTCTTCCCGACATTCTCCATGTTGCTCTCGTCAAGACTGAGAACAAGATCGACATGGGGAAGAGCTGCCTCTATTAATCTCGGTGAGAGTGTGTCAACAGAGATGGGTGAGAAGATGGAGGACACAAACTTCGTCACTCTTCGAACGTCTTCAGATGAGGCGTCAAGAGAAATTCCGAGGTCTATGATGTCTGCTCCCGAGGAGGCATAATATTCAACTCTCTCCTCAAGCTCTCTCTCGCTCATCCTGTCTGCAGAGACAATTTCAGCGAGAATTTTCATCCTTGAATCTCCGCCAATTTTAACTCCGGAAAGTTCAAAAGAGAATCTTGCCGATTTCTCTGCTTCCTCAAGCTCTTCTCTCACAGATTTTAATTTCAGCTCCACCAGAACTTCATCCGCAGGTCTCTCTGAGGAGAGCTCGATTGAGTCGAGATTCTCAAGAACAAGAGGTATATCGAGAGCTGATTTCGGACCCTTTCTGACTGGAAAGCCAAACTTCTTTTCAAGATAGCTGAAATCACCGGAACAGTAACCCGGAATGAGAACGAGGTCCCATTTCTCCCCTCTTCTCTCAAGAGCTCTCTCAAGGAGTTTTGGAGTTATGAACGACGCAACGTCAACATCGAGAACGAGAACCTCTGCAATTCCCCCTGCAACTTCCCGGACATCCTTTTCCGCAAGCTTTCCGGTGACGAGAAGAATCTTCACATGAAGTTATATACTCCTTCCGAAGATAAATCCTTTGATGTTCAGATTTGATCTGCATGTTCACACCGAGTATTCATATGATTGCACGGCATCTCTGAAAGATGTTCTGAAATTTGCAAAGAAGAGAGGGCTCAGAGGAATAGCGATAACAGATCATGATACGATAAAAGGTGCTCTAAAAGCAAGAAAGGAGGAGAGAGAGCTGATAGTCATTCCGGGAGCCGAGATATCGACTGATAGAGGTCACCTTTTAGCTCTCGGGATTGAGGAGGAGATAAAGAGCAGAGCTCTTCAGGATGTCATGGAGGAGATTCATGAGATGGGTGGTATTTGCGTTGTCCCGCACCCGTTTTACAGGCTTCATCACGGAATTGGAGAGATTCCGGAAGGAGTGGATGGTGTGGAGACCTTTAATTCGAGATTTCTGATAGGAGTTAACAATGCGAAAGCAAGGAAGCTGGCGGAAATGCTAAAAATTGGTCAGACCGGAGGGAGTGATGCACATTCTGCGGAGTGCGTTGGATTCGGTTACACCCTCTCATCCTCTGAGGATGTTCTCGAAGAAATAAGAAAAGGTTTAACAAGCTCTGGAGGGAGGAGAACCCCCCTGAGTGTTTATGCAAGGGCTTCGCTGAATAACATGAAGAAGAAGCTTGGAATCTCATTTTGAGAACTCTTCAATGTATTTTTTAAGCTCCTCCATCGCCTCCTTGTCTCTCGAACTCCCGCATTTCTCAACAATTGCAAAATGATGTCTGATCCGCTCAAGATATCTCTCATCACCGCTCAGAACAAGACGTGTGGCATGTATTGTGGCCTCTATGATCGAGTTGAATCCTCTGTTAACAGGTCTGACGACTCTTCTGAGAACTTCTGATTTCTCCGGAATGAACTCCACTCTTCTCGGTTCTCCCTCATCGGAGACTTCTGCCCTGCCCCATATCCAGGCATCCGCATCCCTCAGAAAGACCACTCCATCCCTCTCCTCGAACTCCTCTCTCGGAATTCTTGTGAACGCTGAGCGAACATAGAGAAGAGGGTCAAACACAAAGTTCACGCAGAGCTCCTCTGTCTCAACGATGTTTGTGAAGGTTCTTGTGTCGGTGTATATCATGAAATGAAATCCGGAGTCATCAGCTATCAGGCCCATCGGAGCAGCATTGTATTCATTGAAGAGGTCTTTTGTTGTGACAATTACCTCGTAAATGCCATTTTCAATCCCGAACTCCTCAATCAACCCTTGCACCCCCGAGAAGATTTATGAATATTGCACCGCATATTATATCTGCTGAAGAACCTGGATTGATTCTCCTTTCAAGCAGCATCTCATCAAATTCCCTGAGCCTCTCCATGCTGAAATCACGGAAAACTTCTTCAGCCTTTCTTCTCACTTCCTCAGCAACAAGAGGCCCGTGCTTGTTTCTGATGAAACTGTCCTCCTCTTCCGAGAGCATCCGGATGTATGTTCTCACTATTGCCTCATTCACCCCGTAATTCCAGAAGTCCCTCAGAATTTCAGAATATCTCCTCACCCTTCTGAATCCATTCACCAGCTCATCCGAAATCATGTCATACGAAGAGGAGATTGAAAGGATATCGTAGAGTGTTATTCTCTCATCCTCTATCCTTTTAAGCGATTCATCATCGAAAACAGAGAGTTCCTCCGAAGGAGGAAGATACGCTCCTGATTCGCGGATTGCGAGATAGAGATTCACGGCATCTTCCGGTGTGCTTCGCTTTACTATCTCCGAGGCAACCTCAAATATTCTCGCATCATCCGCGGACATGACAAGAGGAGACATGATGATGAAGGTTCCCAGATGGGTATTTCCCCCTCCCCTCAGACTTCTGCTGGCTCCAACAAGCTTTCTTATCCACATTCCCAGTCCCCCTCTCCTTCCAACCATCTCAAGAAAGACGGGATAGCAGGAAGCTGCTGAAGTTATGAAGTGCTCGTATCTGGTATCCTCAAAGTCATGTTCTCTGTCAACATTCCCGGGCTTTGGGTTTGCGGAGACTTCGAGAAGCATTGAAAGAACTGCCTTAACAGCAATCACATCCCTCATTTCTCAGACACCTCAGAAGAAATTCTGAGAGCTCCCTCTTCATCTCCATGTAGTCTCGCGGACTCATCTCCTTTCTTCTGAGAGCCTCATCCCTTCGGAAACAGGGTTTTGTTATCTTGCAGCACCACACGATATTTCCGAAGCACGTAATGTCATCATCTTCAATTCCCTTCAGCTGAGCGAAAGATCTTTTCAGGAGGATGTATCTCTCTTCAGAGATTCCAAACTCTTTTAAAGCTCTCCTCAAGGAGCACTCACCGAAAGGAGGGCAGCAAAAGGCCAGAGCTCTGAGATCCCCTCCTCTGCAAAGATGTTTTGGAGCATTATACCATCCCATTTCTGAGAGCTGCCCCTCAATCCCTTCATGAATCTCCTTCAAAACCGAGGGATTTTCCAGAACAGCTCTTGCAAGGGATACCATATCTGCTCCTCGAGCGAGCATCTCTTTTGCATCAGGGAAAGATCTTATGGAATTGTTTCCTATGATGAAGAGCTCCGTTGAATTTCTGATCCTCCTTATTGCATTCAAATCCGCTCCTCTCTCTCCCATTGCATCAACATGAAGAATGTCCAGACCTGCTTTCTCCATCTTTCTCGCAAGAGCCACTTCATCCACAACACCGCTTCTGATCTTGAGAGAGACGATGACATCCATCTTTTTAATCTCCCTGACCCACTCCTCAATAATTTCTGCTCTCTTCAGAAGTGCCTCACCGCTTCCAGCCTCAACAATTTCTTTCTGTCTGCAGTGCGCGTTTATTTCCAGAATTGCGTTTTTCTGAGAGCATATTTCGGCGAGCTCCAGAAGAGAGCTCTTCTCAGAAGCTCTTGCATTCACAGCAGGAACATAACCTCTGACCTTCTCAAGCTCTTCGGCAATTCTCTCAATGGGATCCTCAAATAAAAACTCCTTTCTTCCTCTTGATGCAATTTTTCTCGAAGCAAAAATTGTTCTCTCATCAATGCTGAAACCACCGAGGAAAACAGCTCCAACATAGTCTGAGAGAAGATTCCCGAAGGATGCATCTGTGACGCCCGCAATCGATGAGATTGCAACAGGAGTTTTGAACTCGATACCTCTGAACTCCAGTGAAGGCA
>JACIWD010000015.1 GCA_014361165.1 Candidatus Mnemosynella bozhongmuii | reverse complement strand
CCTCATGTATTCCGGATATCCACCTATGAGCTCCAAAATCCTCACCTCTAAACCTTAATTTCTCTCGAATAATAGAGCTCCCTGAGCTTCTCCTTATCCATCTTCATGAGCTCCTCAATCTCCTTCTCATACATCCCTCTTTCAATCTCCTCAAGCCTCTTCTTCAGAGGCCCGGAATGCTTGGCAAGATACTTTCCATAAAGCCTCCTGACGAGCTGAGCAACATGATAGTGCTTGATTTCAGCAGGACATCTTGCCGCACAGAGACCGCACTGAATGCAATCAAAGGAGAGCTCTGCAGCTCTTTCGAGATCCCCTCTTTTCACAGCCTGAATGAACTCCATGACCTCTATATCCTGAGGACAGGTCTTGGTGCATGTGTTGCATCCCACGCATCTTGCGACTTCGGGATAAAGAGAGAGAACAACCTCTCCAAGAGGCTTCAGTTTCTCAATCTCGTATCTTGCCTTTGGAGCAGGAACAAAGGGAAGCTGAACAAGATACATTCCATCCTCAACAATGGTCTGACAGGCCAGAGCAGTGTAAAGTTTGTAATCTCCCTCCTTCCTGTAGAGGGTTCCGCAGGCCCCGCAGAAACCGCCTCTGCATCCGCATCCTCTAATGAAGCGATAGCCAGCATATTCCATCGCCTTCATTATTGTGAGACCTGCGGGAACCCTGTATTCCTTTCCCATGACGTATATTCGAACGGTTCCCTCCTCATTCATCCAGAACACCCCTCTCACGTAAAAGCGGTCTGGGATCAACAAAATGCTTCTCGAACAGACAGGAGTCCTCCTTTCCGAACGCGAGAGCAAGAAGCTGCGTGAAGTAGAGGACGGGAATTCTTTCAGAGGTCAGATACTCCTGCCTCTTATCCAGATTGAACTCGCAGAGAGGACAGGCAACAGCTATGATGTCAGCTCCCTTCCTCTTTGATGCGGAGATTATCTCGCTGATTCTCGAAACCACGATCTCCTTTCTGTCAACGGTGTGATAGGAACCGCAGCAGTATCTGAGCCTCGCATCCTGAACAATCTTCGCTCCGGCTGCTCTGAGAATTTCCTCCATGATTTTCGGCTTCTCTGGATTGTCCACTGCAACGCTTCTCGGTCTGAGAAGGAGACATCCATAGTAAGGAGCGACTCTGATAGAGTCAAGAGGCTTCACAACCCTTTTCTCGATCTCCTCAGCTCCGATCTCCAAAAGAAGCTGAAGGGAGTGAAGAACTTCCACCTCTCCGTGATAATCCGGTTCCTCATCCATGAAATCGTTGATGTTCTTCAGAGCTTCCGGATTCTCTCTCACCAGCTCATTCGCCTGCTTTAGAGTGTTGTAGCACATCGCACAGTTGGTGACGAGTCTCCTCACTCCGGCTGCTTCGGCCCGGGCAAGATTTCTGACTGCTGCAAGATTCTGCATGAGGTTGTCTGTTGAAAGTCCGTGGACTGTTCCGCAGCACACCCAGCTGAATTTTTCAGCAAGCTCATATCCAAGAGTTCTGAAAACTTCAGCTGCACTCGTCTCAAAGTGCCTTGCTGTGCTGAAATGCGTGCATCCCGGGAAATAAGCAATTTCCCTCATCCTGTCATCTTCCTGAAACAGCTTATAAGAGCAATCTGGGGGAGCTTCATGAGCTCCTCGGGAGAGATATCGGAGATGCGAATCGCATCATATTTCCTTCTCAGCCTTATCTGACGGAGGGCCTCCATGACTCTGCTCACGTCAATCTCATTGGGACATCTGACGGAACAGGTGAAGCAGGCGGCACAGACCCATGGAGTCTGGGAGTTCAGAACCTCCTCATGACCGTCAAGAATCATCCTGATGATCTCTCTCGGATTGAGATCCATGAAATCAACAGAAGGACATCCAGCGGAACACTTTCCACACTGATAGCAGGAATAGAGATTCTCTCCACTTATCTCCATGACCTTTTGAAGAAGCTCCTTCTTCCTCACCTCTCCTCCTCCAGAAGCTCCGTGTTTGGATCACTATTTAATTTTTAGCCACGAACTTCTTAAAATCTTTATATTTTTTGTGCTGATTGTAATTCCATGAATTTTGGTTGAGAAACCTTTTTCAGAAAGCGGGTAAAATATTCTCTTTAGGGGATTTTATGGAGCGGGAGGATGTCATAAGAGCGATAGTCCATCTTTTTAAAAAGGCCGAAACCTCGCTTGGGGAGGATGTGAAGGAGCTTCTGAGAAAAGCTCTTGAAGAGGAAGAGGATGACGTTGCGAGGAGGAATCTGGAGACAATCATAAAGAATTCTGAACTTGCCGAAAAGATGGGGCTTCCAATCTGTCAGGACACCGGAATTCCGGTTGTCTTCATTGAGCTCGGAAGAGAGCTCTCGCTCGAGTTCAATCTGAGAGAAGCAGTTGAGGAGGGTGTCAGAAGAGCAACAGAAGAGATCCCTCTGAGGGCAAATGCAGTTCATCCCCTAACCAGAGAGAACTCAGGAGACAACACCGGAGTGCAAATGCCGCAGCTTCATTTTGAGCTCGTGGAAGGAGATGAAATGAAGATAACCGTTCTTCCCAAGGGTGCCGGAAGCGAGAATGTATCGAAGCTCAGAATGATGCTTCCTTCCGAGGTCAGCAAAATTGAGAGGTTCATTCTTGAGAGCGTTGTTGAGGCGATGGGAAAACCCTGTCCGCCTGTTTTCCTCGGAATTGGCATAGGAGGGAGTTTTGACGGTTCTGCGAAACTTGCGAAGAAGGCTCTTCTCAGAGATGCAAGAGAGATGAGTGAGGAGGAGAAGAGAATCAGAGATATGATAAACGAGCTCGGAATAGGTCCCATGGGACTTGGAGGAAGAACGACCGCTCTCGGAGTTTACATTGAGATGGCTCACTGCCACACAGCCTCGCTTCCCGTTGCCCTGAACTTTCAGTGCTGGGCTCACAGAAAGGCATCCACAGTTCTGAGGTGAAATGGTATGGAGCTCAAAACACCGGTGAGAAAGGAGGATGTTCTCAGGCTGAGAGCAGGAGATGTGGTTTATCTCTCCGGAGAGATTTTCACGGCAAGAGACAGGGCAACTCACAGAATTCTTGAGATGCTGAAAGAGGGTAAAAGACCTCCGGTTGAGCTGAACGGAGCTGCAATTTATCACTGCGGTCCGATAGCAAGGAGGGAAGGGGATAAATGGAGAATTATTGCAGCCGGACCGACAACATCCGCAAGATTGAACGAGGCTACCGAGAAGCTTCTCGAACATGTGGAGACCATAGCTCTAATAGGAAAGGGAGGCATGAGCTCTGGAGTTCGAGAGAGACTCAGGGGAAGGGGAATTTATCTCGCATATCCCGGCGGTGCAGGCGTTCTCGCATCTGAGAGAATTCTCGAAGTCAAAGATGTTTACTGGGAAGATCTGGGAATGCCGGAAGCACTCTGGGTTCTGAGAGTTGAGAAATTTGGACCCCTGATTGTTGGAATAGATGCTCACGGAAAAAGCATTTACGAAGAGGTTGAAAAAAGAGTTAAAGAGAGGTTTGAGAAAATGATTGAGGGGAGGTGAGATATTGAAAAAAGTGGCGATTTTCACATTTTCAGGAGACTACATGAGCTTCTTTCATGCCCTGCTGAATGCTCTTGACATGAAGGAGAGAGGATTTGACGTAAAGCTAATCATAGAGGGTCAGTCAACCAGGTTCATAGGCAAGCTCACTGATCCCGAAGATCCGCTCTTCAAACTTTACTCAGAGGTGAAAGAGGGAGGGCTCATAGACTGCGTCTGCAAGAGCTGTGCCTCTCAGACAAAATCCCTGAGAAGTGCTGAAGAGGAGGGGCTCAGACTCTGCGATGAAATGGGAGGTCATCCGAGCATGGGAAGATATCTTGAAGAAGGTTACGAGGTTCTTCTGCTCTGATACTCCACGAGAACCTTTCCGAGAGATGGGGAAAGAATTGAGGTGATGACAGCAAGAATGACGAAAATTGCATAAATACTCTCATCTATTATTTTCAGCTGAATTCCAATTTCGACAGCAGCAATCACAAGGCTTAAACGGGCAGAATGAAGTATTCCGAGAGCTATGGACTTTTTCGGTTCAATTCCAAGAAAAACTGAGGAGAGACCTGCTCCCAAAAATTTTGAGAGGATTGCGAGGATGAGAACTGTGAGGAGGAGAAACAGGTTCTCAAATCTTGAGAAGAGTTCAATCAGATTGACTCTTGCTCCAACAAGGATGAAGAACAGCGGGATGAAGAAACCGTAGCCAAAGCTTTCTAGCTTTCTTTCGAGCATTGTTTTGTCATGGGGCAGAGCCTCGGAAATTATGAGACCTGATATGAAGGCTCCGATTATTGAATGGAAGCCGAGAAATTCTGAGAGAAGGACGAAAAAGATTATTAGGGCAAAAGAGAAACGAACTCCGAGTTCAAAGTGACTTTCCTCATCTATCCAGACATCGAGAAACCTTAAAAGTCCTGTTTTTCTCAGAATCCGGGGCATGAAGAAGAGGATGATGATGAAGAGCAGAGAGTAGAGAAAGGAGAGGCTGAGCTCACCTTCAATCAGAGTTATTGCAAGAGCGAGAAGGAACATGCTGAGAATATCAACGAGGACAACTGAGCCGAGGAGGAGCTTTCTGAAACTTTCATCCGATATCTCCCTGCTCAGAGGCAAAATCACACCAAGCGATGTTGTGGAGAGCAGAGTTCCCATGAAGAGAGGATTTATTCCTGTTTTCAAACCGAAAAGGTATCCGAAGCCAAATGGTACCAGAAGAGAGGCTACAGATATGAGGGCAGTCTTTCCCCACCCGACCTCGATGCCTTCAAAATCGATCTCAAGTCCCGCAAAGAACATGAGAAATATGAGGCCGAAATGCTTGAAGAATTCCATGATTTCGGTTAGATGAGAGAAGGAATTCTGAAAAATCAGATTTCCGAGAATTATTCCGATGAGCATTTCTGAGACGACAAGAGGAATTCTGAGACGGCTGGAGATGAACGGAGCTATGAATATTGCAAGAAAGACGACGGAGAGAAACTGGATGAGCCCCTCCATGAATTATCAGCCCTTCATCTCGCACCTGAGACTCTTTCCGCTTCGAATCCTCTCAAGACAGAGGTTGCAGGAGATGCAATCACTTGCTGAAACTTCTCCCCTTCTCCATCTTTCAGGAAGCATCGGATCTCTGATGAGAGGTCTCGAAAGCGAGACGAAATCGAGAGTTTCGAGAAGCCTCTCAGCGAGGGAGATGCTTCTTATCCCGCCAACGCAGCCAACAGGAATTTCAACATTCCCCTTTATTTTCGCTGCAAGTTCGGCAAAATAGGCATTTTCTCCTTCAATCCTCCTTGAAATCATGTTCTCCCCATGATAATACGATGATTCATGCATTCCTCCGCTCACTTCAATCAGCTCAAGATGTTCCTCAATTCTCTTCGCTATTCTCGCAGCCTCCTCAACATCGAGACCTCCCGGAACGAAATCGGAGGCATTCATCTTTATCATAACCGGAATTCCAGAGCGCTCTTCTATTCTCTCCAGAATCTCAATAAGAATTCTCTCCCTCTCCCTTCCGTATTCGTCCCTTCTTCTGTTTGTGTGCGGTGAGAGAAACTGACTGAGAAGATATCCGTGAGCCGAGTGGAGCTGAACTGCATCAAAACCTGCTTTTTCCGCTCTTTTCGAGGCATCCGCAAATTCCTCTATGATCCTCTCTATCTCCTCCTTTCTCAGTTCTCTCGGAATTATTCCTGAAGAGGGATCTCTGACCGCTGAAGGAGCAACCGGTTCCGAGACCCTCGTCTGCCTTCCCGCATGACAGAGCTGGGCAACGAAAATGACGTCCTTTCTCTCCTTCTTAACCTCAGAGACAAGCTTTGAAAGGCCCTCCAGATGAGAATCACTGCTTATCCCTGTCATCTTCTCGATTGCCTTTCCGCCCTCGCTGACATACATGAAACCCGTGATTACTGCTCCCGAACCTCCTGCTGAGAGATTTTTGTAAAGCCTTATGAGAGGTTCTGTGACCTCTCCTCTCTCATTCGCCATTCCTTCAGCAGTTGCAGAGCGGAAAATCCTGTTTTCAAACTCAAGATTCTCTGTTTCAAGAGGAGAGAAGATTTTCATCTTCCGCTCTCCAGTCTTTCCGTGCAGTATGTATATTCATCTCCTCCGAGAAAGAGGAGGGGAGTTCTCTCCCTTAGCGTGAAGCTTCCGTTCTCAAAGACTCCTTCCTCTGCCTGAGCATAAACAACCTCTCCAACAAAAACCTCGTGGTCTCCGGTGATGAAGGAATCAACAACCCTGCACTCAACATGAGCGATGCACTCCTTTATGCTCGGGGGTGAGACCTTTTTTGATGGAATCTTCGTCAAACCCGCCTTCTCGAATTTATCAATGCTCCTTCCAGAAACACTTCCACAGAGCTCAACAGCAGGCAGAAGCTCCTTTGGAGGAACATTTATGACGAACTCTCCGCCCTTCTTTATCAGCTCATGGCTGAAGCGGTGAAATGCGATGCTTATCAGAACGAGAGGAGGCTCGTGAGATGTGGGCATGTGCCATGCAACAGAGAGAACATTTTCCTTTTCTCCCGCCTTTGATGTCACCAGAACAACTGATTTTGGATAGAGAAGAAATCTCGCATCTGAGAGCTCAACTTCTCTCATAAGCTCACTCTCCATAGACGCCTATCACGACTCTTCTCTTCCTCGGCTTGTTATCCATGTCTATCACCACAACCTGTTGCCATGTTCCGAGAACGGGTTCTCCGTTAACAACCGGAATTGTCAGAGAAGGGCCGAGAAAAGAGGCTCTGACATGAGAGAATCCGTTGCCGTCTCCCCATCTCAGGTCATGCTTGTAGGACTGATTCATTGGAGCTATGATTTCGAGAGCTCTTTTCATATCCTCAATCAATCCCGACTCATACTCCATTGTGGTCACCGCAGCGGTTGCACCGGGAATGAAAACAAGAACAAAGCCGTTCACAACTTCGGAATTTCGAACCGCATCTCTGACCTGCGGAGTGATGTCGATTATATCGGAAAATCCATTTGTCTCGAGATAGAGTTCGGTTATGAAGCTCCTCACAGGGTTTAAGTGAGGGACTTTAGGCTTATAACAATTTCGGAATTAAGGTATGGCTTAAAAATATTTAATAGCAGGGAGGCTCACTTTATCTGTGAGATGCCCTCGAAACACACCCTGGATGAAACTGACATAAGAATTCTCAACATTCTGGTGGAGGACTCCTCGAAGACCTACAAGGAGATTGCAGAAGAGCTTGGGCTTGATCAGAGGACTGTAAGTGCCAGAATCTCGAAGATGAAGAAGATGAAGATTATAGAAGAGATGAGAGCTGACGTAAATTCGCAGAAACTCTGGGGAGTTTCTGCTCTTCTCGTGATAAATCTGAACTTTCAGGAAATCAATCCTCAGGAATTCTATGAGAAGCTGATGGAGAACGTGAAACCGAACAGGGTGAGAGCTGTTTATGAAGGTTTTGGAGCTTATGATGTTTTTGTCATGCTGATGGCTCTTGACAACAGAGAGATGAGCCAGATCATCACGACAATAAAAGAGATGAAGGGAGTCAGAAATGTCGAGGTGACGACTCTGACAAGAACCATGAGACACTACCATGTTGTTCCGGATGTGGAGGACTTCAGGAAACTCAAATCCTACTTCGCCGCAGACTGAACTTCTTCAATTCTCTCCGCAGGTTTCACAAGCTGCGCTGGAATGCACTCCACAACAATCTCGATTGCATCTCTTGGACAGATTGTCACGCATGTCATGCACCCTCTGCAGAATTCCTGAAGCGTTCCTCTGACCTTCCCGTTCGCAACATTCAGCACAACAGGCTGAACAGGTCCCTTTCCGGATACTGAGCTCTCATCGAGCTCCTCGTTTGACGGACATGCCACAACACAGCTTCCACAGCCTATGCATTTCTCCTCATCGACAACAATCCTTGTTCTGAGCTCCATGACAAGATATTCGGTATCCTCCCTGATTCTCCCTGCTGTCAGCGCCCCGGGGCCGCAGACCTCAACACACATGCCGCAGCGAATGCACTTGCGGACATCTATCTCGGGAATGTTCTCGCCTGTTGCCCGGGAGACCCTTATGCACCCGGGAACAGGACAGACCGCCATGCATGCTCCGCAGTAGGTGCATTTCTCCGGTTCTATCCTCACGGCACTTCTGAATCTTATCTGAGGAAGATTGTACGGAGTTCTGACATAGATGAACCTCTTTATCCATTCCGAGTTTACAAATTCGTGGAGATACCAGACTATTGATGACACCTCAATCACCTCTCCAGACAGGCTATGCACGGGTCTATGCTCGCGTATATCACAACTGCATCCGCTACTGTTGGAGAGTTCCTCAGCATGTACTTCACGAATGCTCCGAGATTTGGAATTGTTGGAGTTCTTATGGTGATGTCCTCAATTCTTCCAAATGAGTCTGTTCGAATGAAATATGTGAGATCTCCTCTCGGAGCTTCCTGAGTATGAATTGCCTCGCCCTTCTTCACCTCTGCCCTCTTTCTGATTTCCCCTTCCGGAATATTCTCGCAGAGATATCTTATCATCTTTATGCACTCGAATATCTCATCGAATCTCACCATGTATCTGGCTCTTGCATCCCCTTCTTCTCTCCAGACAGGTTTGAAATTGAGGATGTCCTGATAATCCGGATGCTTCATCCTCCAGTCAAATCTCACTCCAGAGCCCCTTGCAATCGGTCCAACAGCCGGAGCGAGTTCTGCTTCTCTCTTTGACATGTAACCAATCCCCTCTGTCCTCATCCTCAGCATTGGACCGTGCTCAAACATCTCATAGTATCTTCTGAGTTTTGGCTCTATCTCATCCATAACAGCAAGAATTTCTCTGAGAATGGAGGGCGTTGCATCAAATCTCACTCCTCCAACAACGTTATACGAGAGGAGAACTCTGTTTCCGCAGAGGAGTTCCTGGCAGTCAAGAACCCTCTCTCTGACATTCAGGAGCATCATCGCCAGAGTTTCGTGCTCAACTGCAAGGAAGAGGGCAAGATTCGCAAGTATATGGCTGTGCAGTCTGTTAAGCTCCTGAGCAAGAAGCCTCAGATATTTCGCTCTTTCCGGAATTTCCACATCAGATATCTTTTCAAGAGTCTCTATGAAAGTCAGGTTGTGAGAGTTTGAACATATTCCGCAGACTCTTTCCGCAAGAAAAACGGCCTTCTGCCATGGCTTCCCCTTCATGATGTTCTCTATTCCCCTGTGAACATAACCGAGATCAACCTCGGCGCCTACGACCACCTCTCCTTCTGTCTTCAGCTTAACTCTCAGCGGTTCCTTGAAAGCTGGATGCATCGGACCGAGAGGAATCGAGAGGTCATATGCCTCCATCTCATCCACCTCCTTCATCGTAATCCCTGAAGATTATCGGAGCAACGCTCAGAATTGCATCTATAATATCCTGAGGTCTCGGAGGACATCCCGGAACTTCAGCAGAGACCGGGATGTGCCTTGAAACAGGAGGGTGGGTGCATCCCTCTGCAAACATGTGGCCTGAGAGAGCACAGGAACCTATTGCAACCACAGCCTTTGGTTCCGGAACCTTTTCATAAATCTCCTTTATCTTCTCAACCCACTGATCACTTACAGCTCCCGTAACCAGAATCACATCCGCCTCTCTCGGATTGTTATGAACATAGATTCCGTACTGCTCAATATCATAACGCGGGGCCAGGCATGCGAGAACCTCAATGTCACAGCCATTACAGCTTCCAACATTAAGAAGACAGACATGAAATGATTTTCTCCTCACGAGATTCTTCAGAGTTCTTATCATCGCCTCTCCCCCCTCAGAATTTTCAGAATCATTTTCTTCCCCTCTTCGATAATTTCTTTGTAACTTCTTCCCTCGTCAATCATCCTTCCTATCTCTTCTCTAATTTTCTCCTTCTCCTCAGACGAGAGCAGCGAGAGAAAATCCGAGAGTGTGCAGAGATTCAGCTCAAGCTCAATTCTCTTTTCAAGGCATTCCCTGTTAGCCTGCATCATTCTCGGATGAAGGGCCTCAAGTCCCGCCATGTCAAGCCTTCTTATGAGTATTTCCGTGAGCTCCTCCGGAGATATTCCGAGAAACTTTGCGATGGGCTTCACAACATCCTCCTGATATCTGTAGCTCATCAGGATTCTCCTCTTCATGAATTCAAGCTCGGCTATAGGACATTCCCCCATCTGAGTATTATTGCAAGAGCGAAGAGAAAGACTACAAACCACATCATCAGAATTTCAAATCTCTCGGTGAGATGGTTCATGTGTCTTTCTTTCTGAAGAGGGATGAGGAGGGAGAGAATGAGGAGGGAGAGAGCTGACAGAGCGGATGCGCTCATGAAGGATGTTCCCCGAGTTCTGATGATCTCGGCCACTGCAACTGCGAGAGGTATGAGAGCAACGGTGAGGGAGAGAAGTATGAAGCGCCTCATTTCAGACCACCCCCTGATAAATGAGGACTGCGTAGAGAAGCATGATGGCTCCGAAGGCAATCTGAAGAATCACGGACTGATGCGGAGTCAGGACCGGTGTGAGGGCGCAGAAGAAGGAGAGGGAGGCCAGAAGGAGCAATCCTCCGATGACGCAGAGAATTGGAGAGAGCTCTCCGAAGAAGAGAACTATGAAGAGCCAGAGAACAGCGTAGAGGCCTATTCCCTCCGCAAATAGAAGGATGCTTCTGAGAACTCCGTAGTGCTCTGTCTTGTATCCCGAGATGAGGTCCTTTGATGACGCTATATCAAGCGGAGACCAGCGAACCTTTGAGAGGAGAAGAATGTACATTGCAACTGCCGCAAGAGGAATCTTCGTTATGAGGGCTCCGTTTGAGGACTGATAGCTTATGATATCCGAGAGGCGAAGACTTCCGGTGAGTGCGTAAATCGGAGCGAGTGCTGCGAACATCGGGACTTCTGAGGAGAGGCTGAAAATCGATCTGACTCCAGCGTATCTTCCGTAAGGGGAGCCCGAGGAGAGACCTGCTCCGTGCTGGACAATCTTGTAAATCATGAGGAGAGCCATGAAGATGAGCAGGGATTCTCCAAGAAGGATTACAAGCAGAGCTCCCGTCATCAGAGCCATGTGAAGAAGGACTATCCCGCTGTAGAGAGGTTCGCTTGCAGTCCTGGGAGTGACGGTCTCTTTAAAGAAGAACTTGAATGCATGAAGAAGCTCCTGCCAGACAGGAGGTCCTGGTCTCTGCTGGATTCTTGCAATGATTTTTCTGTGAAGACCTATGAGCAGCAGTCCTCCGAGCATTGCGGAAATCGTGTGGGCCATGAAGGCAACAAGCGCCATTTTTCACCACCTCAGTAACCTATGAACGGGAATTCCTCCTCCTCTCTTCTCGGTGACATGTATGCGTAGCCCATCATCATGAGAGTCAGAGGAAAGATGAAGAGCACAACGAAGAGCTCGTAGGCAAGAGGAAGCTCGTATATGAGATCCGCTATGATCGAGGCTACGAGCACCGTCATGAGGATTCCGAGGGCAACTTTATAGTTCATATCCCATCACCTCACATGAGCAACAATATTTCTGCTGTCCTGACAACAACCATTATTGCGCTGAGATGGACCATGAGAATGTAGGGTGCTCCGGGTGCCCTGAACATCTCGGCTTTGGCAGCATAGAAGGGAGCTATTCCGGTCTCTCCCGCAACTCCGAAGGCAAGAAGAACCTTCGCAAGCGGCATGACCGAGAGATTCTGGAGTTCGTGAAGGCTCAGAGTTCCGGCTGTTCCGAGGGTGATTGCAGCTGAGGCAAAGAGAGGAAGTGACGCAAGTGTGCATATCAGCCCATACTGAAATGCGGCCTCAAGCACATAGGGTCTTCTGACAGCAGCAATTATTCCAAGATTCGTGATCCCAACGAGAGTGACGAAGAGGGTGAAATTGAAGAGGTCTCCTGTTATCATTGCTCCCGAGAGAGCAAGACCGCAGACTATGACCATGAATCTCCTGAACCTCATCTCCTCCAGGGATGGTCTCACAAGACTGAATTCATCCTTCCCGAAGACGAGAAGAATCTGATTTTCCGGTCTGGCAAGAGCCAGAAGAGCCGTGAGAGCAAGAGCCAGAATGAACATCGTCAGAGTGAATGGAGTCACATACGGGACAATGTCTCCGAATTTTATGATTCCGAGAATCTCTCCGCCTATGCTCTCCAGCATCACCCCTCACCCCGCATGGAATCTCTGCCCTCCACACCTATCAACCCGAACTTGGTTGCTACCTTTATGACGAGACCTCCACCCGAGAGGAAGAGTGCGAAGAGCCAGAGCTCTGGAGAGATGAAGAAGAGCAGAAATCCAACAAGCCATAAAGTCCAGGCAACTCCGGAGAGAGAGGAGATTCCATCCCAGAAATCTCTTGTTATCTTTCCATCCCATCTCGTGATCAGATAATAGAGCATTCCCACACCCGCAACAGCTCCTCCTGTGAATCCGGTTAAAATCGCTCCATAAACTATGAGAACGAGGGAGACGAAAATTGAGGAGCTCTGAAGGACCTCTATGTTCAGAGGAGAATAGCTGAAGGATGGTATCTGAGAGCTCTCCTTTAATTTCACCTCTTCCTTGTGAATGAGGATCTCTGCTATTGCAAGAACCTCGGCAACGCTCACAACAAGAGTTGGGAGAATCAGGCATTCAGCAAGATCCGTGCCGACTGCTGCAACGATGACGAGAGTTATTCCCGCAACCATATCAGAGATTATGAGTCTGTGGACATCTCTGCTCTCCCTCGTGAATCCGATGAAGGTTATCAGTGCCGATGCCATCATGAGGATCATGAGGGTTTGATATGCTTCAGCGAGCTCCATTTTCATCCCCTCTTCAGTTTCATCAGAAATGAGGCTATGAGAAATGCCATCATCAGTATGCTTGACTCCAGAACGGTATCAAGACCTCTGGTGTAGTAGAGAATCTCATCTATTATTCCTCCAGGATGCGAGACAATTGTGGTCCCGAGGTAGAGTGTCTTTGAGGCGAGCCATGAGGAGAGAGGAGTCAGATAGGAGGTGACCCATCCGATTTTTTCCGCATTCTGAGGATACTGTGCAACTACTTTGGCTGGCTCTGTAAGAGGCTCCCCTCCACGATCATACGGATAAAGTCCAGATAGCTCGAAGGATTTTGGATAAAGCTGATCCGGATTGTAGGAATAGCTCAGAAAGAGAGCTATGAGAAAGACGAAGACCATCGAGAGAGCGAAGATTCTCGGCAGCTCTTTTGGATCTGAAAGTATCATCCATGCTCTGTCCATCCATTTCAATTTTCCAACCTCCCCATCTCAGCCATTTTGATGAAGAGACGTATGAAGACGAGAGTTATCACCGTGGTTGCAGCGACATACGTGAGAAGTGCAAGGGTTTCGAAGTAATAGAGGAAGATGAGCGCAACACCGAAAGAGGATATTTCAAGATTTATGTATCTCACCAGCGCGCTCTTCCCAACCTCCGGGCCCCAGACGACTGCCACAGCTCCGAAAAGCACAAGAAATGAGCCGAGGTAAAGGAGAATGTCACTGTACATCTCCCTTCACCTCTTTCAGCCTTATCAGGCCTATCAGAAGGATTATCGTGGAAACAGGGATGAGAATTGAGCTCGCTATTGCAACATCCAGCATTCTCATGAAAGCTGTGAATCCTATGAGACCGCCGGATGCGATTGTAAGCATCAGAATCTTGTCAATGGGATCAACATAGAGAGCTGCCGCAACAGAACCTATGAGGAGCAGAAAGGCGAAGACCATCTCCATCATTCCGCATCCGCCTCCTTCAATCTGTCTATCGTGCTCGCTATTGCATTCGATTCCATTGTTGAGAAGATGAAATACGCAAGAGCTGCGAGTCCGGCAAGAGGGTGTCTTACAGAGAGAGCTATCAGAGCCGTGACTCCGAAGTTCATTGCGTTTATGTATGGCATCTTCCTTCTCGAATCCTCGGTCAGAACAGCCATAAGAGCGCTGTAAGCTGTTATCAGACCTATGAGCTCGATGATCACTCTATCACCCCCAGAGCCTTTGCTATTCTTGCAAGGAGCCTCGAAGATAATCGATGATGGAAGGCCTGAATTGTGAAGATTGCAATAACCATTCCGGCTATGAAATGCTCCGCCTGAAATCCAAAGTGGGAGAAGAGATAAATCCACAGAGTCGTGGTCAGAGCTCCTGTTGTTCCGGCATAACCGGGATCTGAACAAACTCTGTTACCGAAGAAGACCGCAAGAGCCGCGATCAGACCGCCGAGAGGGGAGGAAAAGGCGTAATAACAGCATGAAGCCAAAAGAGTCCCCGCCGAGGCATCTGGAGAGCAGACTATGTTCCCCATCATGTATCCTCCGTTCAGATGACCCCCGTAATCCTTGATGGACTGGGCAATCTGCCTGACACCTCTGACCCCTGGCCTTTCCGGAAGACCCATGAAGACATCTATTATCACGAAGTTCAGCCAGCAGATTACGAAGGCTCCAATGATATAGAGCACCTCACTCAACTTTCCACCACCGGAAAGAGGTTTCTGAGGAGATATTTAACGAAGAGGGCAACAAAGAAAGAGATGACCGCGGTGAGCGGGAGATTTAAACCCGAGATGATGTCTGCAACTGAAAGAGAGCCGAGAGTGATGGGGACTGTTGGAAAAAGAGCGGTTGGTTCGAAGGAGAATTTATCTCTCGGAATCAGGGGCATCCTGAGGAGAGCTGCGACCAGGAAAGAGATCAGCGAACCAATCACATACATCTCCATCTTTCTCCCTCGCCTCTATTTTTCATGAGGAACACGATATATAATTTTTATTATTTTTACTGAGGAAAAAAGAGGGAGGAGAGAGCATCACTTCTCGCTGAAGCGTTTGAAGAATTCGAGAAGCTCCATTGGAAGCGGAAGAACTATTGTGGTCGAACCCTCGGCGGAGACCTCTGCAATTGTCTGGAGAGTTCTGAGATACAGAGCATATTTGCTCTCTCCAAGAATTCTTGAAGCTTCAGCAAGCTTCTCTGCTGCCTGCCTCTCTCCCTCTGCCTGAATTATTCTTGCCCTTCTGTTCCTTTCAGCCTCTGCCTGAGATGCCATGGCTCTCTGCATCTCCTTTGGAAGCTCAACATCCTTTATCTCCACGGTTGAGACCTTCACACCCCATGGATCTGTTGCCTCATCTATGATCTGCTGAAGTCTTTTGTTGAGCTCCTCTCTCTCAGAAAGAAGCTGGTCGAGCTCCACCTGACCGATTATGCTTCTGAGAGTTGTCTGGGAAATCTGAGAGGTTGCCTCGTGATAGTTTTCAACCTGTATAACCGCTTTCTCGGGATCGACAACGCGGTAATAAACAACTGCGTTCACCCTGACGGGAACATTGTCTCTCGTTATGACCTCCTGAACAGGGACATCAAAGGTCACCGTTCTCAGATCAACCTTGACCATCTTGTCGAAGATCGGGATTATGAAGAAGAGACCCGGTCCCTTTGCCCCAACAAGTCTTCCGAGTCTGAAGATGACACCCCTTTCATATTCCTTCACTATTTTGATTGCTGAGGACAGAAATGCGAGGACAACCAGAAGGATTCCCAGATACGTTATGAGATCCGCTATCAAACTCATTTATTTTTCACCTCCTTTTTTCCTGACTTTCAGTTTCAGTCCCTCACGGGAGACGACAACAATTTTCTCTCCCTCCTCTATAACCTCTTCGCTGAAAGCTTTCCATATTTCCCCTCTGACCTTGACCTGGCCCTCTCCCTCAATTCTCGTAATTGCAACTCCCTCCATTCCTATCAGCTCATCTCCTCCAACCCTTGCCCTTCTTTTTCTGACTCTCAGAACAGCAGAGATTCCGAAGATGAAAAAGAGGGCAGTTGCAGCAGTTATTCCCACAGAGAGAGCAAGGAATGAGGAATACCACTCTCTTGGAAGAAACGGCTCGACTGGCAGAAGAATTGCTCCGAGGAATATGCAGATTGCACCGGCAACTGTGAGAGCTCCGAATGTTGGAGTCATGAGCTCTGCTATGAAGAAGAGAATTCCGAGAAGAATTAAGAAGAGGGCAAAAAGCTGAACTTCAAAAAGCCCGAGGCTGTAAAGAGCAATGAGAAGGAAAATTGCACCGATGGTCTCGGGTATATATGTACCGGGTGATGCAAGACCGAAGATGAGGGAATAGATCCCGATCATGAGAAAGATGAAGGAGATCTGCGGATTGCTGAGCAAATCAAGAATTCTCTCGGAGAGATTTCTCTCCAGATGAATCATGCTCGCGCTGGAGGTTCTCAGAATGACCTCTTTTCCACCAACCTTCACTGCGCTTCCATTCAGCATTTCAAGAAGCTCCTCAGGGCTGTCTGCAATGAACTCAATTACATTTTTTTCAAGAGCTTCCCGGGATCCGAGCGAGAGAGCCTCCGTAACGAACTTCTCTGCAATCTCTCCGTTTCTTCCTCTCTCTTCAGCGAGACTTCTGAGATATGAAGCATAGAAGTTTACAACTTTCCTCTCAGCGGCTGTCATGCCCTCGGGAGATATCTGAACAGGAGTTGCTGCACCGATTGAAGTTCCGGGAGACATCGCGGCAATATGACCGCTCAGAAGAATGAATGTTCCTGCTGATGCCGCAATCGCACCTCTGGGATAGACATACGTGATTACCGGGACAGAAGAGTTCTCAATCGCCTTGACAATCTCGAGAGTTGCATCGAGGAGGCCTCCCGGAGTATCGAGAAGAATGAGAATTGCCTGAGCTCCGTTTCTGTTCGCCTCGCTGATCCCTCTGAGAACATACTCGCTCGTTCCATGCGTTACGGTTCCATGAATCTCAAGAACATAAACCCTGGATGGAGAATCGGATGAGAGCTGAGATGAGAGGAGAAGAAGAAAGATGAGAAGTGGAAGAAATCTCTTAACGGAGACCATACATGATTTCAATCATATCAAGCATCCTGTTCGAATAGCCCCACTCATTGTCGTACCATGAAAGAACCTTCACGATGTTGCCCATTGCATTTGTTGAAAGTCCATCAACAATTGAGGATGCAGGATTTCCTATGACGTCCGATGAAACGATTGGATCCATTGTAAATTCGAGGATTCCTCTGAGGTAACTCTCCGAGGCTTTCTTGAGAGCTTCGTTCACCTCCTCTGCTGTGACATCTTTCCCGAGAACTGCAACGAGATCCACTATCGATGCATCTGCCACGGGAACTCTCAGGGCAATCCCATCCATCCTGCCCTTCATATCCGGAATGACCTGATGGAGTGCTGAGGCTGCTCCTGTTGAGGTGGGAATGATGTTCACCGCAGCTGCTCTCGCCCTTCTCAAATCCCTGTGAATCATATCAAGAATTCTCTGATCATTCGTGTAAGCATGGACGGTTGTCATGAAGCCTCTCTCAACTCCGAATTCATCATGGAGAACCTTGACAAGCGGAGCAAGACAGTTTGTTGTGCAGGAAGCGGTTGAGATGACATGGTGCCTGGAATGATCGTATTCCTCATGATTCACGCCCACAACAACAGTGAGATCCGCATCTTTCGAGGGAGCCGAAATTATGACCTTCTGGGCTCCGGCTCTGAGATGCTTTGAAGCCTTGTCTCTATCTCTGAAGAGTCCGGTTGATTCGATGACCACATCCACTTCAAGCTCCTTCCAGGGAAGATTTTCAGGGTCTCTCTCTGAAAGAACTCTGAATTCCCTGCTTCCAACTCTGATGACACCTTCCTCAGCCCTCACATCCTCCTTCAGAACCCCGTGAACGGAATCGTATTTCAGAAGATATGCCAGTGTTTTCGCATCAGCAAGGTCATTGACTGCAACGATCTCAATATCATCTCTGTTCATCGCAGCCCTGTATGTTACCCTGCCTATCCTTCCAAATCCGTTTATCGCAACTCTAACCATTTTTTTCACCTCCTTCCAAACCTTTCTGCAGCCTTTTCAAGCGCAATGACAGCAGGAAGAGGCTTTCCGGAGACGAAAGTCAGAAGAGCTCCTCCAGAGGTGCTCACATAGCTGAACTTATCCAGAAGACCGAGCTTTGAGGCTGCTGCTATCAGATGGCCTCCGCCGAGAACCGAGAAACATCTGCTCTCCGCAATTGCTTCAAGAATCTCAAGAGTTCCCTTTCCGAAATCAGGGTCTTCAAATCTTCCGGCAGGACCATTTGCAACAACTGTTCCGGATTCCCGAATCACTTTTCTGTATTTCTCAATCGTCTTTGAACCTATATCCCAGATTGGAAGGCCTATCGGAAGCGTTTCAACCGGCATCTCATGTCTTGATCCGTTAAGAGGATACGCGACATCCACAGGAATCTCAATTCTGTCCTCGAAGACCCTGAGAATCTGCCTGACCTTATCCTTCACCGCCCTCTTAATCTCAAATCCAAGCTGTTTCTCATCAATGCCATGCTTCACGGCTAAGAAGACATTTCCAACCATTCCGCATGTGAGAATCCTGTCTGCTATTCTGTTTGAGAGAGCGCTCTCTATGACCTCTATCGAATCCTCATATTTCCTTCCCCCGAGAACAAAGGTGACCGGCCTTTCAGGATTCTTGACAACCCTGCTGAGAGCCTTCACCTCTCTTTCCATCAGCCTTCCGGCAACGCTCGGAAGAGTGACTGAGAAGCCAACCATGGATGGCTGAGACCTGTGAGCAGTTGAGAAGGCATCGTTAACAAAAAGATCGAAAAGAGGAGAGAGTTTCTGAACCATCGGTGTGAGCGCCTGCCTCTCCGGAGGCCTGTTGAGAATCTCCTCTGAGTAGAATCTCACGTTCTCAAGCATCAGAATTTCTCCGTCCTCAAGCTTCTTTATCCTCTCCCTCGCAGCTGGACCGAAGATATCATCGATATACTCCACCTCTTTTCCGAGCATTTCGGAGAGAATCTCTGCATGCTGTTCAAGGGTGGTGAAATCGTCATCTCCGGGTCTTCCCTGATGCGACATTATAACGAGCTTCGAGTTCTGAAGCTCCCTGATGGTCTCAAGATGCTGCTCGAATCTTGAAGTGTCCATTATCTTTCCGCTTTCAGAGACTGGCGAGTTGACGTCAATTCTCAGCAGAACTCTCTTCGAGGCTGTTTCAACGTCGTCAAGAGTCAGAAATGTCATAATCACTCCTCTAGTGGTTTCCACCTTCCCTCAAGCTTCTTCTCAACAGCGGGAAGTGTTGTGTACTCCATCTCCTCCATGGAAAGTCTGTGAGGCTCAAATGGACCCTGAGCTCTGAAGATGTCGGCAAGCTCATTCACCTTCATCCTCACAAGATCGAAAGCGGGATCATCGAACATGTCTGCCGGACCAACGAGCATTCCGTTTGAAATCTGGAATCCGAGAGCGATGACTCTTGGAGGTCCATCAAACCTCGTTGGATGGGCATCTTTCACCGAAACAGGCATGAGAGGTCCGTGGTGACTGCCCCTCATCCATCCGGCAACAATTCTCGGTGTTGCAAATGGTTCGAGAACCTCTCCAACAGCCGGAAGACCGTGCTGACATCTGACTATGCACACGGGATCGTCTTTCCCGACATATCTTCCGGCTATCAGATTCAGTCTCTGTGTTGATGAGGCTGCAGCCGGAGTTCCGTCCTTCTTGACAACCTTCTTTATGACATATCTCGAAGGAGCTCCGATGAAGGCAAGAAGATCATATGATTCCTCGGGCGTCTTCAGCTCAATTTTCCTGTTCTCGAAAAGATCGTGAACCTCGAAAATGAATCCATCATGCATGCTCGGATCTATCACCAGACCCGCCGTGTTGAAGGGGTCTGCGAAGATCTTGTAGAGAATTATGTTCCATGCACCCGGCTCTGTTTTATCTGCCATGAAAACTATCACCGGATCCGAGGGTCTCTCCTCGAACTCCAGCTCCGCGACTCCAGGTCCCATTCCCTTGACATTTCCGCTGAATGTATCGCTCAGAAGATCCTGTCCTGCTCCGTAGAGCTTCAGACTTCTCGCAATCTCTGCACATTTCAGAAATGTGTTCCATGCAAGCTCATGGATCTCGCTGTTATCCTCTCCCTTCCTGTGAGTCATGATGAGCTGAAGGTCATCTCCACATGCTGTCACATGATAATCTAAAATCAAACCGGTCTCCTTCGCCTCTTTCATCGATTCCTCTGCTTTCTTCAGAAGCTCCGGATGAACGCGGGAATGTCCAGGAAAACTTCCTATATCCGCTTTTATAACCGAAAGAGTAACTTTTTCTCCCATAGCTATCACCTCAAGTTAATAATTAAGAAGGGAGTTTTATAAAAAGTTATCTCGAAAGAACCGACATCATGTAACCCGCGGAGAACTGATCGCCGAGTCCCACCGAGGTTGAGAAGCTTCTTATGAGAATTGAGGGAAATGCCGCTGAAGCTCTCTCTCCAATTCTCTCAACTGCTCTGAGTCCCTCGGGATGGAGTTCTGCTGAAAGAGCCATCTTTCTCGCATTTTCAGGAGTCACTTCCGAGAAGGAGGCTTTCGTGGAGGCTGTGAGAACACCAAGAGCAAGATCCCTTTCATCTATCCCATCACCCGCTGAAAAGGAGAAGAGAGGATGATGAACCACAACCGGAGTTTCGAGAATTTCCGAGATTTTTCTCGCTGAGCTGACCATAGATTCAGGAGAGTCCTCGAATGGAACTGACAGAACTGAGCAGACTCTTCTCAGCTCAAGCTCATTCATGCCAATTGAGGAGACAGAAGGTGAGAGCTCCCTCAGAACTCTTCTGAGCACATCTTCGCTTTCGAAATCACCGAGTTCAAGATGGATTTTGAGATG
>JACIWD010000149.1 GCA_014361165.1 Candidatus Mnemosynella bozhongmuii | reverse complement strand
CTGTGGATCATCTACATCCTGTCGTTCATCTACGTGGCAGCTCTCTCAGTGAAGTACAAGCTCAATCCGATTGACAAGAGAGCAAAGCAGTGAGCTGAACTCTCCTTCCCATTTCTTTTCTTTTTTAAATGAATTTCATTGTCCACTCAACTGAGAGCTCAACAACCTTTCTTCTGTGCTCAGGATTGCTGAATCTGTGATCTCCGTTCTCAATGATTGTCAGCCTTTTCGGATGCTGAAGAGCTTCATAGAGCAGATGCGCATCCTCAAGAGGAACAACCTCATCCCTCTCGCCGTGAATCACATGAGCTTTCGAGACTGAGGATGCCATTTTCAGCAGATCATATTTCCTGAGGTCCTCTCTGTAGAGTTCATTGAATCCCTCTATTCTTCTTCCCTCAAACCTCACGGGCGTTGCAAGAGTGACAATGGACTCAACCTTCTGAAACGAGGCGACTGCTATTGAAACGCATCCTCCAAAGCTGCTTCCAATGAGGGAGAATCTTTTCATCCCCTCATTCTCTCTGAGAAATCTCATCACCGCAAGAAGGTCGCTGATTCTTTCTGAAAGGGTGCTTCTGCTCTCGTCTCCCTCACTCTCTCCGCATCCGCGGAAATCAAATCTGAAGAATGAAATTCCCTCTGAGGAGAATCTTTCACCGAGCATTTTCATCTTCTCGCTTTCCTTGGATGACTGAAGTCCGTGTGCTCCGATAACGCAGCGGTCATCACCCTCATGAAGAATTCCAACAATCCTCTCATTTTTATTCATCAGCGTGATCCTTCTCATGTTTTCTGAGATTCTCGCAGAAATCTCTTAAAGATTGCCAAACCTGATTTAACCCTCATACTTTTATCCCATAACTCCTTCATCTCTTTTGATGCTCACAAGAATTGAAGTTGGATTCAAAGATGGAGTCACGGATGCAAGAGGGGAAAGGGTGAAGAAGAGAATCAGGGAAGACCTCGGAATTCAGGTTGCCGAGGTCAGGACGGCTGATGTTTACACAGTACTCGGGGAGCTTCAGGAGGATGAGCTCACGAAAATCTGTGAGGAGCTTTTCTGCGACCCTCTGATTCAGGAGTATTCCATAAATGAGCCTCTCAAAAGAGATCATGACTGGATCATAGAGATAGGATTCAAACCGGGAGTCACCGATAACGTTGGAAAAACTTCGGAAGAGGGAATAAGGGATGCACTTGGAAAGGATGTGAGAGTCTTCACGTCCACTCTCTACTTTCTGAAAGGAGTTTCGAGAGATGATGCTGAGAGAATTGCGAGAGAGCTCCTTGCAAATGAGCTGATAAACAGAATACACATAACAAGAGATTCAAGAGTTGTTGAGGCTCCTCTTGTTAGGGAAGACCATGAACCGAAAGTGAGGTGCTTCAATTTAAAGGCGATGAGCGATGAGGAGCTTCTGAAATTCTCGAAGGAGAGAACTCTTGCTCTTTCGCTGGAGGAGCTTCATGCAATAAGAGATTATTTCTACAGCCCGAGGGTTATGAAGGAAAGAATGGAGAGAGGTCTCCCCGAACATCCGACTGATGTTGAGATAGAGGCAATCGCACAGACATGGTCCGAACACTGCAAGCACAAGATCTTCAATGCCCTGATAGAATATGAGGATGAGGAGACCGGAGAGGTGATGGTCATAGATTCACTGTTCAGAACCTTCATAAAGAGGAGCACTGAGGAGATAAGAAGGGAGAAGGGAGAGAAAGACATCTGCATCTCTGTTTTCTCGGATAATGCAGGAATAATGAAGTTCAATGATGATTACAACATCGCTCTCAAGGTTGAGACCCACAACACTCCTTCTGCACTTGATCCCTATGGAGGAGCTCTCACCGGAATTCTTGGAGTTAACAGAGATGTTCTCGGAGCTGGAAAGGGTGCGAAGCCAATATTCAACACCGATGTTTTCTGCTTTGCATCTCCCTTCTATTCCGGAGATCTCCCTCCGAGAATTCTTCATCCAAAGAGAATTTTTGAGGGTGTGAGGCTCGGAGTTGAGCACGGAGGTAACAAGAGCGGGATCCCCACTGTGAATGGATGCATAGTATTCGATGACAGATATCTCGGGAAACCTCTTGTTTACTGCGGAACAGGCGGTATAATGCCCTCGAAAATAAAGGGAGAACCATCGCATGAGAAAAGGACTGATGACGGAGATCTGGCTGTGATGGTTGGAGGAAGAGTCGGAAAGGATGGAATTCACGGTGCAACATTTTCATCGGAAGAGCTTCACATAGCCTCTCCGACCAGTGCGGTTCAGATAGGAGACCCGATAACGCAGAAGAAGATGATTGATTTCATTCTGGAGGCCAGAGACAGGGGTCTCATAAAGTGCATAACCGATAACGGAGCCGGAGGACTCTCATCCTCAATCGGAGAGACTGCAAGATTCTCAAACGGATGCGAGATTTATCTTGAGAGAGTTCCCCTGAAATATCACGGACTTGACCCCTGGGAAATACTTCTCTCTGAATCTCAGGAAAGAATGACGGTTGCAGTCTCTCCAGATAAGATAGACGAGTTTCTTGAGCTCGCAAAGAAGATGGATGTCGAGGCAACTGTTGTTGGAAAATACACGAGCACCGGAAAGTTTCACGTGATGTATGAGGGAAGAACGGTGGCATACATCGACATGGATTTCCTGCACGAGGGAGTTCCGCAGATGAAACTGAAGGCAAGATGGAGGAGGAAGAGGTATGAGGAACCGGAACTTCATCCAGAGGATTTGAATGAGGAGCTTCTCAATCTTCTCTCAAGACTGAACATCTGCAGCAAGGAATATGTCATAAGGCAGTATGACCACGAGGTGCAGGGAGGAAGCGTGATAAAGCCTCTTGTTGGAGTCAAGAACGATGGGCCGAGTGATGCAGCGGTAATAAGACCTCTTCTCGACTCCTTCGAAGGTCTCGTGATCTCAAATGGAATAATTCCGAGATACAGCGACATAGACACATACCACATGGTTGCCTGTGCTCTGGATGAGGCAATAAGAAATAACGTTGCGGTTGGGGGAGACATTGAATATATGGTGGCTCTCGACAACTTCTGCTGGTGCGATCCGATTAAATCGGAGAGCAATCCGGATGGAGACTTCAAGCTTGCGCAGCTTGTTAGAGCAAACATGGCTCTCTATGACTACACAAAAGCCTTTGGAGTGCCCTGCATTTCCGGAAAGGATAGCATGAAGAACGATTATGTTCACGAGAACATCAGAATTTCAATTCCGCCAACCGTTCTCTTCACCGCTGTCAGCAAGATTGAGGATGTGAGAAAAACCGTTACAATGGATGTGAAGAGAGAGGGCGACCTCGTTTACATTCTTGGTTTCACAAAAGATGAGCTCGGAGCTTCAGAATACTATGCGATGCACGGATACATAGGGAACAGAGTTCCGGAAGTGAATGCCAGGGAGGCGAGGGAGAGATATCTGAAGCTGAGGGATGCCATTCATGAGGGACTCATCTCCTCATGCCACGACTGCTCTGACGGGGGTCTTGCTGTGGCTCTTGCGGAGACCTCATTCTCCGGAGGACTTGGAATGGAGATACATGCTGAGAGAATTCCCTCGGAACCAATGCCTCTTGATCATCTCCTCTTCTCCGAAACCCAGAGCAGATTCATAGTTACAGTCTCTCCGGAGAAAAAGGAAAGGTTTGAAGAGGTCATGAAGGGAACATGCTTCGCAGAAATAGGAGTTGTCAGAGGCGATTCTCTTGTGATAAAGCATGAAGGTGAAGTTGCGATAAATCTTCACATCAGTGAGCTCGAGGAGGCATGGAAGAAGACACTGAGGTGGTGAAATGAAAATCAGGGCGCTGATCCTTGCTGGATACGGGATAAACTGCGAATATGAGACGGCTTATTGTTTCAGAAAGGCTGGAGCTCATTCAGAGATAGTTCATCTCGGAGAGCTCCTGAGAAGAGAGAAAAAGATTGAAGACTACCAGATCATGGCATTTCCCGGAGGCTTCTCCTTCGGCGATGATATCGCCTCTGGCAAGGTTCTTGCAAACAAGTTCAAATACAACCTGTTTGATGATCTTCTCGACTTCATAGACTCTGGAGGACTCATCATAGGGATCTGCAATGGATTTCAGGTCCTCGTTAAAATGGGTCTTCTCCCGGGTTTCGATGGAAAATACGGAGTTCAGCAGGTGACTCTCACTTTCAACGACTCCGGAAGGTTTGAGGACAGGTGGGTCCATCTCAGAATCGAGAACTCTCGCTGCGTTTTCACAAGAGGTATAGAGAGAATGTATCTTCCGGTCCGACATGCTGAGGGAAAGTTCTTCACCTCAAGAGAGACTCTTGAGAAGCTGAAAGAGAAAAATCAGGTGGTCATGAGATACATTAACCCTGAGGGAGGTAAGGCGCATTATCCATGGAATCCAAATGGCTCTCTCGATGATATTGCCGGGATCTGCGATGAAACAGGAAGAATATTCGGTCTGATGCCGCATCCCGAGGCATTCAACCACTTCACCAATCACCCGAGATGGACAAGAGAGAGAGTCGAGGAGACCGGAATGAGGATATTTGAGAATGCGGTGGAGTATATAAGAGAGAACTTCTGAAGGGTGAATTTGATGAACGGGCTCACCAAGAGAATCATTCCCTGTCTGGATGTGACTCTTGAGAGAGGAAGGGGTCTCGTTGTCAAGGGTGTGGAGTTCGTCAATCTCAGAGAGGCCGGAGATCCAGTTGAACTTGCAAAGAGATATGACGAGGAGGGGGCAGATGAGCTTGTCTTCCTGGATATCACCGCCTCATATGAGGGAAGAAAAACGATGATAGATGTCGTCTCAAGAACCTCGGATGTTGTCTTCATTCCAATGACGGTTGGAGGAGGAATCTCGTCTCTTGAACAGATAAAGGAAATTCTCAGAGCCGGAGCTGACAAGGTCTCGATAAATACATCTGCTGTGAAAAATCCGGAGTTCGTGAGAGAAGCATCCAAAATTTTTGGCTCTCAGTGCATAGTTGTTGCGATAGACTGCAGAAGAAACAGGGAGATGAAGGAAGGAGTCACTCCGGTTAAAATCGAGGACGGCTCGGAAGTCTGGTATGAGGTGATGATCTACGGAGGGAGAAAACCAACAGGAATTGATGCTGTTAAGTGGGCGAAGAAAGTGGAAGAGCTCGGAGCTGGAGAGATTCTTCTAACAAGCATGGACAGAGACGGAACAAAAGATGGGTATGACATTCCGATAACCAGGAAGATCAGCGAGGAGGTGAACATACCTGTTATTGCCTCGGGAGGAGCCGGTTCTCCCGAGCACTTTCTTGAAGGATTCAGAGACGGGAAAGCAGACGCATGTCTGGCTGCGAGCATATTCCATTTCAGAGAGTACTCAATAAGAGAGGTGAAGGAATATCTGAGAAATAACGGAATCAGGGTGAGATTATGAAGATTTCCGAATTTCAGAGGCTGATGAGAGAACTCTACTTTGAGAGGGACTCAAAAAGAGGCATCCACAGAACCATGCTGTGGCTCGTTGAGGAAGTCGGAGAGCTTGCATCGGCAGTGAGAGATGGAGATGAAGAAAAAGCAAGAGAGGAAATCGCTGACATTATTGCGTGGACATCGTCCTTGGCGAATCTTCTGGGCATAGAAATTGAGGAAGCTCTCAGAGAGAAATACCCTGGAAAGTGCATAAAGTGCGGAGGCTATCCCTGCAGGTGTCCCTGAAGCTTCATGTGCTCCCTGGCAAGCTCCACATAGATCAGAGCATTCTTTCTGATTCTCTCCTTCTCCTCCTCAGTGACCTCCCTTTTTACCTTCGCCGGAACTCCGAGAACAAGAGAATTGTCGGGTATCTTGGTGTCCTCAGGAATCACAGCCCCGGCAGCTATTATGCAGTTCTCTCCAATTTCAGCATCATTCAGAATGATTGCTCCCATTCCTATGAGAGTATTGTTACCCACTCTGCATCCGTGCAAAACTGCGGAGTGTCCGACCGTTACGAAATCTCCGAGAACTGTCGGGGACTCTGCATTGCAGTGAACAACACAGCAGTCCTGAATGTTTGAGTTTCTCCCTATTCTTATGAAACTTCTGTCCCCCCGCAGGACTGCACCGTACCAGACACTGCTTCCCTCTCCAATTTCCACATCTCCTATGACGGTTGCATTTGGAGCGATGAAGACATTATTGGCTATTTTTGCTCTTTTATCGACAGGCATAAATACACCCCCTCTCTTCTTCATTCTGGGAGAAGATATGAAAGTTGCGGTTGGAGGGACATTTGAGCCTCTGCACGACGGGCACAAGGCACTTCTTGAAAAAGCTTTCTCCCTGGGATGCGAAGTTGTCATAGGGGTTACTTCCGATGAAATGGCAAGAAAGAGAGTTCGTTCAGTTCTTCCCTTTGAAATAAGAGCTGAGAATCTCAGAAGATACGTGAAGAGGAGATTCGGGGTTGAACCGAAAATAATGAAGCTGAACGACAAATACGGAGATGTGGTTGAGGGGGATTACAGATACATCGTAGTCTCTCCTGAAACATATCCCGTGGCTCTTGAAATAAATGAGAGGAGAGAGAAGAAAGGGAAAAATCCGGTTGAAATAATTCTCGTTCCGCACGTCCTTGCGGAAGACGGAGAACCAATATCCTCAACGAGGATAAAAAAAGGAATAATAGATGTTCACGGAAAATTACTTTAGCTTCTCCTCCACAGATGCAATTTTATCTGCTCCGAGCCTCTTCTTGTCCCTTCTGTCATCAATTGAAATTGTTGTCGAAACTCTTTTCGCTCCAGCCTTCAGCTGAGCTTCATGAGCAGCCTTCACAGCTCTGAAAAGCTCATCAAGATCATTGGCATAAATCAGAGAGGCATTCGGAGTGAGCTCGTGCTTCACACCGGTCTCCTTTATTGCTTTAACAGACTCTGCCACGAATTTGCTTATGCTCGTTGAACCGGTTCCGATGGGAATGCATGTCACGGTTGCAAGAATATAATATCCCTCTTCTTTTTTCTCCTCGCCCATTCATATCACCCCCGGAAAAAATCTATTTCCTGTGAAGAACTTAAATCTGCTGATTGGTGGAGAGGAAAATTTATTTCTGAGAGATTTCAATATGAATATTCACAAGGTGAGTTGGAATGATACTCAGAGGTAAGGATGCAGAGGAGGATGGAGTGATAACGGTTGCAAAACTCATGGCAAATTCAGCAAGAACTGCCCCGAAAACAGCGGGGATTGATGACATTGAGATTGTCATTCTCACAGGAGATGAGATGAAGCAGGTAATTAAAGAGATGGAGAGAATGGCTGAGGAGAGGGGAAAGAATTTCCTCAGAGATGCCAAGAGCTGCGAAAAGGCAACTGCAATGGTCCTCATTGGAGTTAATGGTGGAAATCCGATTGGATTGGATTGCGGGGCATGCGGCTTCAACTGCGCCGAATTCAAGGAGCAGAAGAGAAAGATGGGGAAAGATTATGTTGGTCCCTCGTGTGCCTTTAAGCTCATTGACCTTGGAATAGCAATCGGTTCCGCTGTCAAAACCGCTCAGATTCACAATATAGACAACAGAATAATGTTCAGAATCGGAACAGCCGCAAAGAGACTCGGGTATGCGAGCTCTGACATAGTATTTGGAATTCCTCTGACAAGTACAGGTAAGAATCCGTTCTTTGACAGGGGGTGACGATATGGGGACTGTTAAGCAGGCTTACATAAAGGCGATTGCAAACAAAATTCTTGAGCTCCACGCAGACAAGTTCACCGAGGACTTCGAAACCAATAAGAGGATTATCAGAGAGTTCACCGACATAGAGAGCAAGACTCTGAGAAATCGTGTTGCGGGATACATCACAAGAAAGATAAAGAAGATGAGGAGGAAAAATGTCTGAGTGGAATCTTGAAGGAATTTTTGTTGCAACGGTAACTCCTTTCAGAGAGGACGGAAGCATAGATGAGGAAGGAGTAAAGAGAATCATAGAATTTCTGGAAAAGGGCGGAGTGGATGCACTGGTTCCATGCGGAACAACCGGAGAGTCCGCAACCCTGTCTCATGAGGAGCACAAGAGGGTTGTGGAGCTCTATGTGGAGAACTCAAAAATCCCGGTGATAGCCGGAACCGGAAGCAACAGCACAGAAGAGGCAATTGATCTCACGAGACACGCAAGAGACTGCGGAGCTCATGGAGCAATGCTTGTGGCACCCTATTATAACAGGCCGACCCAGAAAGGTCTTTTCAGGCACTTCTCAAAGATTGCCGAGGAGGTAAGCGATTTTCCGCTGATTCTCTACAACATCCCTTCGAGAACATCGGTTAACATTTTACCCGAAACAATTGCAAAGCTCGCTGAAATAGAGAACATCGTTGGAGTCAAGGAATCCTCGGGCGACATGAAACAGGTTTCCATGATTTTCAAGCTAACAGAAGACCTCGACTTCAGGGTCTATTCCGGAGATGACCACCTGACTCTTCCGATTCTCGCTCTCGGCGGCTCCGGAGTTGTATCTGTTGCCGCAAATGTTGTTCCGGAGAAGATGGTTGAGCTCTACAGAGAGTTCAAAAAGGGAGATTTGAAGAGAGCGAGGGAGATTCACTACGAACTTCTTCCGCTCTTCAATGCTCTCTTCATTGAGACAAATCCGATACCGGTGAAGAAGGCGGTTGAACTGATGGGGCTCTGCTCATCGAGGATGAGGCTTCCGATGTGCGAAATGGATGAGGAGCATGAGGAGATTTTGAGAGGGGTCATGAAGGAGCTCGGATTGATATGATAAGGGTCGCAGTAAACGGAATAATGGGGAGAATGGGGAGGCTCATTGCAGAGAAGGTGAGAGAAGAGGAGGATCTCGAACTTGTTGCTGGCTTTGATGTTCTCGAGGGAGAGATTGCGGGAATCAGGGTGAGCAGCCCTGCTGAGTACGGGAGAGTTCTTTCCACAACTCCGGTTGATGTGATTGTTGATTTCAGCACACCCGAAGCTTCAATAAAGATTGCTGAGATTGCCTCTGAGAGAGGAATTCCACTCGTCATCGGAACCACCGGATTTTCAGAGGATGATTTAAGAAAGATTCAGGAGTTCTCAGGGAGAATTCCGGTTGTCCTCTCTCCAAATTTCGCTCTCGGGGTGAATGTATTCTGGCATCTGATTGAGGAAATCGAGAAATACCTCGGGGACTGGGATAAGGGGATTGTGGAAATCCATCACAGACACAAAAAAGATGCTCCGAGCGGAACAGCAAAGAAAATAGCAGAGCTCTCCAGAGCCTCTTCAGTTCATTCCCTCAGAATTGGAGATGTTGTCGGAGATCACATTGTCATCTATGCCGGAGAGGGTGAGAGAATCGAGCTCATTCACAGGGCTCAGAGCAGAATGGCATTCGTTTCTGGTGCTCTGAGAGCTTTAAGATGGGTTGCTGGCCGATCTCCCGGTCTCTACGATATGAGAGACGTCTTAGGGCTCTGAGATGATTGGAATAACCGGAACACCGGGAACAGGGAAGAGCACCGCTGCCGAGATCCTCAGAAAAAAGGGCTGGAGAGTTCTGAATCTGAATGAATACATCGAGAAGAAGGGTCTCTTTGAGGATTTCGACGAGCTCAGAGAGAGCTGGGTTGTTGATGAGGAGAAGCTGAGAGAACATTTCCTGAGTATTGGGGAAGAGGGAAAGAATCTGATTGTTGAGGGGCATCTCTCCCATTTCCTTCCGTGCGAGAAGGTTATTGTTCTCAGAGCTCATCCGAAAGAGCTTGAAAGAAGGCTCAGGAAAAAGGGATATGATGAGAGAAAGATAAGAGAGAACATCGAAGCTGAGGCTCTTGATGTCATCCTTGTTGAGGCTCTTGAAAACTGCGAGGAAGTTCACGAAATTGACACAACCTCAAAAACTCCTGAAGAGGTGGCGGAGCTCATTGAGGAGATTATAAGGGGAAGGGTGGCTCTGCCTCCGGGAAAAATAGACTGGAGCGAGGAGGTATTTTGAGTGACTCTGAGCGGATACAGGAGATTTGCAGAGAGGCTCTGCGATCCGTTTGTCTCTTATCTCGATAAAAGGGGAGTTACTCCGGATACAATCTCCTATTTCTCCCTCCTCTTTGCAGTTCTGGCTTTTCTCTCGTATCTGACCTCTTCTCTTCTTGTTGCAGCCTTCTGTGTTGGATTGAATGGATTTCTCGATCTTGCAGATGGAAATCTGGCAAGAAGAAGAAAAATGCAGAGTCCAAGGGGGGACTTCATAGATCATGTGATCGATAGATACTCCGACCTTCTCATCCTCACCGGAATCATTGCCGGAGGATTCGTGAGTGAGATGTGGGGAATTCTGGCAATCATAGGGACTCTCATGACCTCTTATATAGGAACTCAGGCTCAGGCGGTTGGACTGAGGAGAATTTATTCTGGAGTCATGGGAAGAGCAGATAGAATGGCCCTGCTTACAGCTGCAACTCTTCTGAATCACTTCCATCCAGATGAGATTCTGTGGAATCTCAGTTTCCTTGAGCTTGCAGTCATCTTCATTGCAGTTTTTGGAAATCTCACTGCACTTCAGAGAATCCACTATGCGATGAGAGAACTTTAACCGAACATCACACCGGGTTCAGCGCTGAGGGAGCTCTCCACAGGAGTTCTGACCTTCCTTATGGCCTTCAGGAAGTCCTCATGCGTGACATATTCTCTGCCATCCCTTATTGCGAACATTCCTGCTTCTGTTGCAATTGCCTTCAGATCTGCACCACTTGCTCCCTCTGTCTCCTCCGCAATCCTTCTCAGATCGACATCCTTCAGGTTCATCTTTCTGGTGTGAATCCTGAGAATCTCAAATCTTCCTTCAAGATCCGGAAGCGGTATCTCTATTAACCTGTCGAATCTTCCAGGTCTCAGAAGAGCCGGATCAAGGATATCAACTCTGTTTGTTGCTCCTATGATCTTTACATCTCCTCTTGGATCAAACCCGTCCATCTCGGCAAGCAGCTGCATCAGAGTTCTGTGAACTTCCCTATCGCCTGAGGTGGAGTTATCGAGCCTCTTTGCACCTATTGCATCCAGTTCATCTATGAAGACTATTGAGGGTGCCTTCTCCCTTGCAAGCTGGAAGAGCTCTCTAACTAAACGAGCTCCCTCACCTATGTATTTCTGCACGAGCTCGGAACCAACCACTCTTATGAAGGTTGCGTTGGTTCTTCTGGCCACAGCCTTAGCTAAGAGCGTCTTTCCAGTTCCCGGAGGACCGTAGAGCAGAACTCCCTTAGGTGGCTCTATTCCCACCTTCTCGAAGAGGTCAGGACGTGTGAGCGGAAGTTCGACAGTTTCTCGAATCTCCTCAATCTGTTCCTTGAGACCTCCTATGTCATCATACGTGACATCAGGAGACTCTATAACCTCCATTCCATAGACCATGGGGTCTTTCTCCTTTGGAAGAACCGCAACAACAGCAAGAGTCTGCTGATTCATCGCAACAGGAGTTCCCGGAGTGAGCTGCTTCTTATCAATCAAACTTGAGACGCTAACAAGATATTTCGGACCGCTGCTTGTCCTCACCACAACTCTCTCATCATCAACAATCTCGCTGATGACACCAACAAGCAGCGGAGGGGATCTCAGTCTTTCGAGTTCGCTCCTGAGCCTTCTGATCTCCCTCTCCTGTTTTATCTTCTGACTCTCAACGATTCTCCTCTCTGTTTCTATTTTTCTGTTCTCCTCAATCAGACGCATGTTGCTCTCTTCAAGCTGCCTGAGACGATCGAGAAGATACTTTGTGAACTCCTCATCGTTATCGTTCATTTTTTTCTGCTGATCGCTTGAGAACTCTGGCATTTAATGCCCCCCAAGATTAAAATATGTTCAGAACACCATATATATGCTTTGTCAAACAGGATGTGAGAGGAATGCAGTGCGAAATTTGCGGAAGAGAAGTTTCAAATCTGAAAAAGGTGAGAGTGGGAAGGGCTCTGATGAACGTGTGCGACAGATGTGCTCATCTTGGAGAGGAGGTGCATGAAACCAGAGTTGAGACTCCAAGAAGCACTTTACCGGCAAGAAGAGATGAGGTGAGGATGCCTTCAGAGGATCTCATTCCAAATTACAGCGAGGTTATAAGAGGGGCAAGAGAAAGACTCGGGCTCTCTCAGGAAGAACTTGCCAAGAGAATAAA
>JACIWD010000148.1 GCA_014361165.1 Candidatus Mnemosynella bozhongmuii | reverse complement strand
CTCCGAGTTGTTGTGAAGATTTCCTGCGAGAACCCTTATTCCGACAATTGCGGGATTGCTCCTTCTGAAGACAAATCCGGGAAGGATCATTATTTTCGCTGGTTTGGCAATTATCTCAAGCTTCTTCCGCTCGCTCTCACTCTTAAGCTTCTCCACCCATCCAATATAATCATCCACGAGAGCGTAGATAATGTTATTCAGAAAAATTCTGACACCTTCCTGAGCTGCAGTCTCTCTTGCCTCCTGAGTCATCCTGACATTGAAACCGATAACACAGCGATAGAACTCATTTTCCATTGTTGCAGCTTCAACCACATCAGATTTTGTGATATCCCCAACGTCGGCTTTTCTTACCGGAATTTTCTTTTCTCTGAGCTCGCCGAGGAGAGCTTCGAGAGAGCCAAGCGTATCAGCCTTTATTATGACTCCCTCCTCATCTGTGGATATCCTGACCTCTCCCACTGCAGCTTTGACCTCCTCCATGACCTTTGGAATCTCTTCTTCAGAGGCAACTCTTAGAGGAGATCCCGCGAGAGCTCCTTCAAGATCCGGAGCAACTATTTTAACTCCAGAGGCTGCGACTGCCTCCTGAACATTAACAAATCTGCTTTCGACCCTCATTTCCTTCAGAGGTCTGGGCTTTAAGAGTGCGCGAACCTTCGTAACTATCGGCTCCTTTATTCCTCCGAGAACTATGGTATCTCCCACTCTGATGACGCCATCATAGATGATTGCATCCACGGTTGTTCCGAAGCCCTTCTCCTCCTTAACTTCGAGAACCGTCCCCTTTGCTGGACCGTCTACCTGAAGCTTCAGCTCATCCTCAAGGAATCTCTGAGCAAGCCCCATAATGACGAGAAGGAGGTCAGGGACTCCCTCACCTGTAAGTGCACTTATCGGAACTATGCAGACATTCCTCGTGAAGTCCCGGATTCTGTCATATCTTTCGGAGCTGAATCCGTGAGAATAAAGAGATTCAACGATTCTGTAGATTCTTTCCTCAAGAAGTCTCTGAGCATTTTCATTCTGTTTTTTGAATGCCTCCGTGAAGGGTCTCCATTTTTCAGACTTCCAGCCGGGAATCTTGTCTATCTTGTTTGCCGCAACCACAAAGGGAGTTCTGAAACGTCTCAGGATGTTCACAGCCTCAACTGTCTGCGGTCTGAATCCTTCGTTGATATCAACAATAAGAATTGCGAGATCCGCAAGAGCACCTCCCCTTTCTCTGAGAGAAGTGAATGCATGATGACCCGGAGTGTCTATAAAAAGCAATCCGGGTATCTTCGTTTTCTCGATCAGCGGAGATTTGCAGACACTTTTCAGAGCATCGAGCGGAACTTCAGTTGCTCCTATGTGCTGCGTTATGCCTCCTGCCTCTCTCTTCGCAACAAAGGTTCCGCGGATGGTATCAAGTAAGGTGGTCTTCCCGTGATCCACATGCCCGAGAACACTTACTATGGGCGTCCTCAACCTCTTTTTCTCACTCATACAACCATTCTTCATCTATCCTTCTGTATTCCAGAATCTCCTCTTTCGAGAAATACAGGGAGATTTCCCTTTCAGCAGATTTGAGAGAATCTGCAGCATGAACAACATTTCTCCCTATCTCCATTCCGAGATCTCCTCTGATTGTTCCGGGAGAGGCCTCAAGCGGATCTGTTGCTCCAATCATCTTTCTAACTACCTGAACCGCATTTTTGCCCTCCACAACCATCGCAACAACAGGAGAGGAAGTGATGTATGAGATCAGACCTTCATAAAATGGCTTTCCCCTGTGCTCCTCATAGTGCTTCTCTGCAAGCTCTCTCGACACTCTCATCATCTTCATTGCAACTATCTTGAGGCCCTTTGACTCAATTCTCTTTATTATCTCTCCGATGAGGCCTCTCTGGACTCCGTCAGGCTTTATCATCAGGAATGTTCTCTCCATTAAGACTCCCTCACTTCTTCTTTGTTATCCACTTCAGCTTTCTCGGAAGCCTCTTCAGAGAGAAGTTCTTCTCGCACTTTGAGGAGCAGAAATAGTAGATTGTTCCGCTCCTCATCACGAGCATCTTCCCTGTTCCAGGTTCAATTTCATCTCCGCAGAAGGAGCATCTCTTAATCTCAACCATTTCAGATCACCGTACCGTAAGTTTTCTTGCCTCACGGGCAGTTTCAAGAAGTATCAGGATGTCTCCAACCTTCACAGGTCCAAAGACGTTTCTTGTGATGATTCTTCCCCTGTTGCTTCCCTCAAGAACCCTGCACTTGACCTGAGTGACCTCTCCGTGCATCCCGGTTCTTCCTATGACCTCAACAACCTCCGCCGGAACTGCCTCGTCCTCAGCCATCCCACCTCACCTCCAAAAATTTATTTTTTCAAAGCCTTCACCTGTTCAGCGAGCTCCCTGAGAATATCTTTTGCCTCTCCTTCCTCAATAATTGCAGCAGATGAACATGATACCTCGAGCCCTGCTGCTTTTCCAAGCTCTTCCTTGCTCGAAACGAAAATATACGGAACATTCTTCTCCTCACACAGAGGCGGGAGATGCATCACTATTTCCACAGGATCAACATCCCTGCTTATGTAGACGAACTTTGCAATCCCTCTCTCAATTGCCTTTGTTGTTTCATTCGCTCCCTTTCTGATCTTTCCTGTATCTCTTGCCAGCTCAAGTGCCTGCAGTGCTTTATCTTCAAGTTCTTTTGGAACTTCAAATCCAAATTCTGCCATATTCTTTCCTCCTCTTCAGGATTTTTCAATCCCTCATCTCTCTTCCAAAGAATGACGGAGGTAATATGAAATCCTCCCTTTTAAAACTTTTCATCGAGACTTCTAAAATCTCTCGGCTCTGTAACTCCTGAGGCATGGATTTCCCTGTGTGAAGAAAAGTGTTCTTGAATCAAGGTCCATTATGAGAGATGAGACCGTGACGAGCCTTGTGAATTCATCAACCCTCTCATCCGTGTGCCTGCATATCGAGTTCGGATAGTTGAAATGATCTGAAAGAGCCTCCGAGATTTTCTCGAAAGAAACCCTGCCTTTGAGAATCCTTCTCGCTCTTTCATGTCTGAAGAGAGTGTCCGGAAGAACAGAGATGAAGCGATCCCTCAAATCATGCTCAAGATGAGCTCTGAGAAAATGGTTGCTGTGCGTGATGATTCCGTCCCTAGGATGGAGACAGGAGACACCTCTGGGAGTCATCTCGAGATTCAGCACCTCTCCGGGCGCTCCTATCATAAAATTTGCGCTCACATTTGATCTGACATTGTAAACGCATTTCAGAGCTGTGCTGAAATCAGCCGAATCGAGAATTTTTCTCATGATGAGCATAACGGGAACTCCCTTTCCAAAAGAGTCCTCCGAAGAGACAAGAGCATTCATTGCAACTGCTATTCCCTCAGAATTTATTCCCTGCTGGGTGATGATTCCGGCTTCGGTCTTCGTGATGATGTCTGGAGCGTCCTCTCTTATGATCTTGAGAATGATTGTTGTTTCGAGAAAGTGCTCCTTGTAGTCCCAGTTCTGTGCAACGAATGTCCTCCCGTTCGAGACCTCTGGAAGAGTTCCCACAGAAGTGCATCCCTCTGCAAGACATCCCTGAGATTTCAGAGCCTCTCCAAGCCACCCGAGCTCATATCTTGCATTCATCAGAACAATACTGCTGAGAGGTTCATTGCATCCTTCCGAGATTCCCTTTATTTCCCTGAAAAGTTCATCGTCAAATTCCTCTATTGCTTCGGAGAAGCTCTCTGAAGCATCTTTAAGAGACTTTTCATCTATTCTGAGATGATTTCTCCAGAAATTCATGTAATAGGACAGATTTTTCTTTATGAGATCCTTTGCAAGCTCTCCATACTTTTTTCCTCTTTCAAATGCGTTTCCCCTCACCTCAACAACCCTGAAGCTCATGGAAGATCACTCAGATTTTCTCGTCCCTGAAATATTTTTAACTTTCCTCTCATTCGCATGAAAGCTGCACGGGCAACTTTTAATACCCCTTCTGAGGATAAATTCCTCTTCAAGATGCTGAGCTCTGTAAAATCGAGAACAACAAAACTTCTGAGACCTCTGGCGAGATTTTTGAGAGATTTCGGAATTCAGCCAAACCATCTCACAGTTCTGGGACTTCTCTTTTCTCTGGTCTCCGCCTGTTTCATAATAAATCAGAGGATGATTCTAGGAGCAATTTTCCTTCTGATAAGCGGATTTATGGACATGATGGATGGTGCTCTCGCAAGAACAGAGAACCTGGAGAGCGATTTCGGAGGTTTCTTCGACTCGGTGATTGACAGATATGTTGAGATAATCATCTTCATCTCCCTTGGACTCTCAGGAGTGAGCTGGTTCTCTGTTGCTGCTGCCATGAGCGGTGCCCTGATGGTGAGCTATACAAGAGCCAGAGCTGAGAGGATTATAGAGAGGTGTGATGTTGGAGTGGCTGAGAGAGGAGAGAGACTTCTCATCCTCATAGCCGGACTTCTGACTGGAAGGGTGGAGGAAGCGGTGATAATTGTTGCAGTTCTCTCACATCTCACCGCACTTCACAGAATCCTTTATACGAGAAAAGATCTTGAAAAGCGTCATTTATGAGAGAAACACGCCTGAAGAACTCCGTT
>JACIWD010000147.1 GCA_014361165.1 Candidatus Mnemosynella bozhongmuii | reverse complement strand
CTTAACCAGTCCTCTGAAGGTCGCAGCGTCATCCTCTCTCCAGTGTCGGCGTTCTCAACTGCTATGCTCTCTTTTGAGATCGTGATGCTCACGTTTATGGGCTCCTTGAAGAGTCTCTCCGTCACATCGACGGCTCTCTGAGTCTTGTTTACGAAGTTGCTAATCTCGATGGTATACCAGCTGCTTGAGGTTGAGTGCAGCGCTACTCTAACTGAACCGAGATCACTTCTCACGTGCAGATTCATCGGCTCATTCAAATTCAAGGGAGGTTCGATTGAGAAAACCAGGCTCACTCCCGTGCCATCTTCAGTGACGGCTCCTTCAGCAAGAATTTCCGAGTCGCTCAGGTTTATGTCTCCGAACTTCGACTGACGTTCGAGTAGGCGCAGCCTCCCGATCTCTAACCCGGGCTCTTCTCCGGAAACTTTGAATTTATACGATGCCTTCACGCTGTAGCTCTTCCCGTCAGCTGCTACGACGGCATTTTCCGATAACCTTACGAAGTATTCTCCCGGCTTTAGCGAAGGATACGTCCACAACACTACGCCTCCCGGCTCTATGACAATCCATTCCCAAGATTCGAATCCGTTCTTCTTTATGCCGAAAGCTACGGATGATTGCTCGATTTTTAAGCATCCTTCGCCGCTGCAAATCTCCCACGGAATCTTCGGTTTAATCTTTATAGTCATGTTTCCGACGTTCTCGACGATAATCGTAACGGGCTCCCTGATGTACACTTCCTTGTCAGCGTATATCTTTATTCCGAGCATTTCAGGGTTTATCTCCTTTGTCGAATTCTCAGATGGATTCTGCACGCATCCGAGAGTCAGTGCAACCAGGACTAAAAGTAATGCAATTTTCGTCTTAGCGGATCCGAACATGTCCAAAATTCATCCCTCCTGCCGAATCCCTCCCCGTCATGCCTCATACTTAAACAAGTGTTAGTTGAAAGATTTAAAAAGGTGTGCAGCGACACCCATGCTGCATAGCGATGGACATGGAGCTTGGAGGAGATCTCGAAAGCAACGGGCGAAGGGAAGATAGCGAGGAACTACGCGATCTCTCTAGCTCTGACCACTCTCGGCACCTGTCTTGCCTCTCTTCTGACCTCTACTGGCGCACCGCGCATTTCTCCACATCAGAGTTTCCGAGATGGACATCTCTCTTGGTCTCTCCTCGTATGCCCTTCTGACGGTTGCAGCGCTCTTTCTGCGGAGATGCTTCGGGTTAATGGGCCTGAGGAAACAAAAGTCGCTGGCATTGTTCTGCTCTTGGCAGCAGCACCTGTCTACGTGTGGAGGCGACTCTGCTTTTTGGTAGTCGAAAGAACCGACGGTCTATTGCTGCAGTGTCTTTCGCATTTCTTCCAACAGCTGCCGTACCGTCTGCACACCTGACAGCCGTAATAGTCCAGAGTACGGCGTTCTTTTCCGTTTTCAGTCCGTTTTTGAGACGAGAGCAAACTGTCACAAATCATAAAGCCCTCTCTCCTCATCCTCATGGCCATTAGCGATGCGGAGAGTTAGTTTTCCACGGTAGATGCACTGGGATTACCCTACGATGGAGTTCTACAACCGGAAGGGCATGTGATAGCTGTTGCTGACAAATAATGTGCCACGAATTTGTCTCTCGAATTCTTCTCCTGAGCAAAAATCATTTATACCATCTTTCCATCTTTATAATAATTAAAAAAATAACAAAACGACTTATGAACAGAAAGTGCATTTACAAAGTCGCAAAGTGCATCCGAATAAGCTTAATGATGTTTTTAATAGCTTCAGCAGTTACAGGTCCATGCCTCGCCGATGTAATTCCGGTTCCTCCGCCTCCAGTGCATGTGAAGATCATTCAGCTTGCGGTCCCGATCTTAATCAACTACTTGTGGAATTTTGTAATCCTCGGCGCCATTTTTAGCTCATTCGGGATTAGAGTCAGAAGCAGAAGATTTTTCCTGTTTATACTCGTTCTGACCTTAACAGGGCTGATAATTGATGTAGTTACTCTTATTCTTGCTGTTGGTGCCACCATCACTCTTAAGCTCAATCTTTTCTTTGAATGGATTTTTATTGTCGGATTTCTCCTCTTTCTTCTCTCCTTTAGTTTAACCAGGCTTTTTTATAAGCTTCCAAGACGAAAAAGCATTATCTCAGGTTTGGCTTATGCTGTATTATCTCATCCAATCATTGGTATCACGTTCATAATCCCGTTACTTGCAAAGTTTAATTTAGTTCCTCCATTAAAGTTTGTTTGAGTTTTATGCCTGCTATACATCGATAAAAAATTATGTTTTGGGCAGCGGTGGGATGTGCATGAGGCTGTACATCGTAGAGTACGAGCCACCATTAAAGGTGTCGATTCCGGGGTTTGGGCTGTTGCTGCATGTGTGGAATTTTACCCGCAGGTCGGCGTTTGGCTATTGGCGAAAGCCTGAGAGTAGTGGACTCAAAGATTGTACTTCCACCGTCTGAAAGTCACACCTGGAAAACTGACCTTAAAGAGTGAACGCCACAGATCAGATAAAAAAGCTGCACACACTCATGCATTCTTACACCATACAGCTGAGACCATGAAGTTTACAGTAGCAAGCTCAAAGTAACTGCAAATTACACAATGTTTTAATCTTTGCCGGTGAATTAAAGTTTTGAGCTATATGAAGAAGGGCCCGGCTCTCTTTCCCATAGCATTATTCGTGGCATTCTTCTTGGTTTCAGCCTTTTCAGCATATTCCTGGTGGCAGTGTAAGGAGAAAAATGAGGAGATGTTAAAAGACGTCTATACGGAGTTCGAGATAAACAGGCAGGAGCTTGAGAATATAGGGCAGAGTTTTGAATATATTCTTCAGAGCAATGCCTCTGATGATGTTATCCTTCTTTACACCGTTAAATACAGAGATCATGTGCATGTTGTTAAGAACGTGTTTGACTTCCTCTGGTCTTACTCCAAAGATGAAAGAGAGAAATTCTGGAGGCTCAGGACAGCAATGTCAAATCTGGAGGATTTCTTAAGTTCCGCCGCCTTTAAGTCACACGAGGAACGCAAAATGATGCTGAGTGAAAACCTTGAAACGCTGAAAAAGTTCGATGCTTTGTTTAAGGAGCTCAACAACTATAGAGATCCGTGTGATATCTCAGATGATCTGGCGGAAAGAGCATTTAACCTGAGCGAACAGCTGAAGTGGCAGCCCTAATGCGTTCTGATCGAAATTAAAGCCGTGAGCAGCAGCTCGAAGCTGAAGAGGGTATCTGAGAGAGAAAGCAACAAAAAGTGTTGTAATCAGTGGGCCCGAGGAGATTTGAACTCCCGACCTCGCGGTTATCAGCCGCGCGCTCCAACCAGGCTAAGCTACGGGCCCATGCAACAACATCCTATATTGCACAATTCCTCTTTAAAAAATTTTTCTGAGGGGAATCACAGAAATCTGAATACTTCGGGAAGCTCTCCAATCTCTTTAACAAGCTTCTCTGGCCAGTCATCAGTGTTGAATCCCTTCTGAGCTAGGAATACTGCCGCCCATCTCTCAAGACCTATTCCAGAACAGCCAGACCAGAGCTCTTTTCTGCTCTGAAGCTTCACGCTGAAACCTCTCGGATATTTGTCTCCATTAACGCTGACGTTCTGAAACTCAAGCCACTCATTCTTGTATGGAAGATATCCCTCGAAATCCACTGTTCCAACCTTCGCATTTTCGTGAATGTCGGTAAGCCCCTCCTGAGCCATAAACCACGGAGTGACTCTGGCCTCTCTCCACTGCAGATCGAGATACTCTTCGAAAATCCTTCTGTATCCCTCTCTGAGCTTCTCAGCCTCTTCAACAACCTGTTCTGGAGTTCCCATCCAGACAATCTCAATTCTGTGAAATTCATCAACTCTCTCTATTCCGTGAATCCCGCCGCTCTCATATCTGTGGGATGTTCCGGATCTGTCGAAGATTTTTATCGGAAGGATGTCATCCGGGAGAGTCCTTCCCTGGAGGAAAACCCAGAAAGGAGGACACTGAGCATATGTCATTCCTCCGATTGGCGGATCTATTTTCTCCTTTATCAGCTCAACCGGAACTTCATGAGTCACCTTGAAATAGTCCATCACATCTTCCCAGAACTCCGGATCTCTTGTTTTCGGAGTGCAGACATAGTAAATCTCGGGATATATTGCCTTTGCATGACCCGAACGTTTCCAGACCTCCCATGAGACGAGCTTGGGGAATATCATTTCGTGATATCCGAGGGGTTCGAGAAGCTCTCTGACAACTATCTTTTCGAAAGTTCTGAAGAGCTTTGTTATCTGTGGCCCGTATATCCACTGACCCCTGCAGGAACCATGTTTTATCCAGTTTCTCTTTATCATCTCTTCCGTGGGATCTCCAAAATATTTGAACTCCTTTTTTCTGCTCTCAAAAACAAGTTCCCAGTGTTCTGCTTTGCTTCCGTATTCCTTTGCCCTCTTTTTCTCCTCAATGAGATTCAGTATTCTGTCCGGAATTCTTTTCTCCACATCAGCCTCGCTCACATTTAATATGATGAGCGTTCCGTTCGCGGAACTTCTCATCTCCTTAACGAACGGAACTCTCACCTTCACATCAAGGGGCTCGTTCGTCTCTATTTCGTATTCTCGAATTTCAATTCCTCTCAGTCCAATCCTTCTTTTTCCAAGTTCTTCAGCAAGAATTTTCCTTATTCTCAGAAGTGCATCGTGAGCTCTCAGATATCTGTCGGAAACAATCCTGAGCTCTATGCGTCTGTTCTCAGCCCTCATTTCAAGTTCTGACACTCCTCTTCCTTCGGGCACTCCTCTGCTGATTCTCTCTTTTACAGGCTCCTTGAGTTCCTCAAGAATCTCCTGACTGATCTCTCCGCTCAGCTGTATTGCGGCATTTAATCTGAACTCATACTCCGTCATCTCAACACCTCAGAAGCTTTTCAGCGACGATACAGTTCACTATGATATCATCAACAGAGGAAATTATCGTCCCGATTTTCTCAGCTTCCAGTTCAACCACCAGGAAACCATTTTCAACCCTCATTTTTATAGTTTTTGTGTTATCCGGGGAAAGAGAGGAAAGAATTTTCTCCGGTTCGTCGAGCATAAGTTTGAGTATGCACCTCACCCTGATAGTATCTCCCCCACCCTTTCATCAACAATTTCGAGAAATTCCTCAATTCTGTCTTCCGGAACAGAGGCTCCAGCCGCTATATTGTGACCTCCCCCGGAACCGCCAACGGCTCTCGAGGAAATTCTGAGGATCTCTCCAAGGTCAATTCCTCTCTTCACGAGCTCCTCATTCCCTCTGGCGGAAATTCTCACAGTTCCATTTACCTTTCTGAGAGCCAGAACAGGAGAATCGGTAACAACATATCTGGCGAGAACCCCCGCAACCGCTCCTGTTATTCCCTCATCCTTAACCCACACGTATTTCAGAAATCTCAGAGCAGAAAGCTCTCTCGTTGCTCTCCTCACTTCCTCAACAATTTTCATCGAATATTTTCTGTGAAGCTCCAGAGCCTCATCGAGAAATCTCTCATCTCTGAGACACACTGCAACTCCGGTTCCGCTTCTCTCAAGTTTTCCGCACGCATTCACAACGTTTGAGAGGGTGAAGATGTCTTTCAGAAGCTCTCCCTCGCACCACACAATCTCTCCAACAAGAGATTTCAGAACCTCTTCTCTCGTGCTGTCCATGAGTTTGAGGATGATTGCCGAGGTGAGCTTTTTAACCTCTTCCTCGTTAAGCTCCTCGTATTTCTTCCCTTCCAGCCCGATTTTCTTCAGAAATTCCTCAGCCCCATCCTCATCTCCGCTGATTCCATCTATATAGGGTTCGTGAGAAAGAAGGAGGAGATCCTTCAGATCTCCGCTTCCAATTCTCAGACCCTTTGACACTTTCAGAACTCCCTCTCTGATACCCTCTTCGAGAATCTCTCTGTTCGCATCCCTGAGCTCCTGTTTGTCTCCAACTGCTCCGGCAAGAGCAAGAGCACTGAGATCAAAATTCTCTCCCATTCTTCTTGAGACAAGATAGGCTAAACAGGATGCGGATAACTGGAATGCACCGTCTATGCCAGCAAGATGCGGATTGATGTGCGGCACGGAGAGCTCGCCATATGGTCTGTGATGGTCTATAACAGCAAAGTCCTCAAGACCTTCGAGAAGCTCCGGCTCTGCGCTTCCCATGTCGCAGAAGACCACTGGCTCTTCCACTGAGGCAACAACCTCTGGAGTGAGCTTCGAATGAATGGTAACATGAAACGGAATTCCTCTTCGATTGAGTGCATGGGAAATTATTGAAGCAGCCGTGATTCCGTCTGCGTCATGGTGGGAAACAACAGTAACATAGTCCTTCGCACTCAAAAACTCTGCAACTTCTTTCGCAAGTTCGTTTAACCTTTCGATCATCTTGTCAGCATAACCTCAGCGGTCTCAGGCCTGTATTCCCAGTCTTCGGGAAGCTTCCCCACCTCTTTATAATACTTCACGAGCCTTCTTATCTTTGATTCTATAAGCTGGAGACCTCTTCTGTTATGAAGATCCTTTCGATGCTCCTGAAGATGCTTTCTGAGATTTATCGCCTTCCTCATCAAATTTTCAAGATCCTCCGGAATTCTGGGAGCAAGTCCTCTCTCTTCGAGAACCTTTCCGATTTTCTTCCCCAGAATCTGTCTGACGCTCGGAACTCCATAGACGTCTCTGAGAATCATCCCTATCTCGCTTGTGGAGTATCCCTGCTTCCTGAGCTCCACTATTTTCTCCTCAATCTCTTCGGGAGTCATCTCAAGCCATTCCGGTGGGGAATCTCTGTAAACTCTTTTTGAGCCTGATTTTCCTCTTCTTCGAGCATGCATTCTCGCCATTAAATCCTCCTCCACTCTCGAACCGTCATCATACATTCACTTTTTCCTATATAAATTCTCTTTTTCCCGCGGCTGGGGAAAGAATTTATATAAGTTCACCTTTAAAACTTATCTTTGTGGAACTCTTGTAATAGGGTTTCACGGGAAACAGTCTGAGTTGCTGTTTCCCTGCGGGGCTCGAAAATAGTAAGAGGGGATGGATAGAAATGGAATCAATTATTCAGGAAGCTTTAAAGTATGCTGAATTGGAGAACAGAGTTAAGAAAGCAGGCGAAGAGGAAGACTTTTTTGAGGAGTTCGGTGAGCCAAAGATTCTGATAATAGGTTGTGGTGGAGCCGGAAACAACACGATAAACAGACTGTACAACATGGGTGTTCAGGGTGCCGAGACCATAGCGATAAACACGGATAAGCAGCATCTTGAGATGATAAAGGCTGATAAGAGAATTCTCATAGGGAAGACTCTGACAAGAGGTCTCGGCGCAGGAGGCTATCCGGAGATCGGGAAGAAAGCAGCAGAACTTGCGAGAGATACTCTCGAGGAGGTTCTGAGCGGGGCTGATCTTGTTTTCATCACCGCAGGAATGGGTGGTGGAACCGGAACAGGTGCAGCTCCTGTTGTTGCGGAAATAGCAAAAGAGCAGGGAGCCATTGTCGTTGGAATGGTCTCAACCCCTTTCAGGGTTGAGAGGGCAAGATTGCTCAAAGCAGAAGAGGGTCTTGAAAATTTGAGAAAGGCTGCAGATACAGTTATTGTTCTTGATAACAATCGCCTTCTCGACTATGTTCCGAATCTTCCGATAGATCAGGCCTTCTCGGTAATGGATCAGCTCATAGCTGAAACTGTTAAGGGGATTGCAGAGACAATAACCCAGCCCTCCCTCATAAATCTGGATTATGCCGATGTCAGAGCGGTCATGGGATGCGGCGGAGTTGCCGCAATGCTTGTCGGAGAAACAAGAAATCAGGACAAGGTTGATCAGGTTGTGAGAGCAGCTCTTAATCACCCGCTTCTTGATGTGGATTACAGAGGGGCAAGGGGAAGCCTCATTCACATCACAGGAGGTCCTGATTTAACTCTGAAGGAAGCAGAGGAGATTGCCGAAGCTCTGACCTATGAGCTCGATCCGCATGCCAATGTCATCTGGGGAGCAAGAATAAGAGAGGATTACGAGGGAAGGGTTAGAGTTCTCGCAATAATGACGGGAGTTCAGTCCGCTCAAATTCTCGGGCCTGATAGAAAATCGGAGGTTCAGACGATTTCCGAAGCAACTTCAAGGAAGAAAGAAGTGGGTAACATTTCAAGAGTGAGGAAGAGAGATCGCAGCAATCTGATTGATCTGATCAAGTGATTCTCCAGGTCTCTCTTTCCTTTATTTTTTCAATCATCTCGCATGTTTTGCAGATTCTTCCTGAGGTCATCTCTCCACATCTCTCGCACTCTCTCAGCTCGATTGTTCCCAGAGATTCGCTTAAAATTTCATGAAGTCTTTCGAAACCTCTGAGAATTGAATACTTCGTTCCAGGGTGTCTGTATTCAAACTCATTGAGAAAGTCTCTTATTTCAGCTCTCATCGAGAACTCCGAATATGGACACTCTTCTTCGAATATTTCAATTCCTTTTAGGATTGAATAAAGAACGGTCTCTCTCTCCGGAATGTCCATGAACGGATGAATTCTCGGTATGAGTCCCTTTTTTCTTCTTTTTGGCAAAATTCTCGCGAGTCTCTCAATCTCTCCCCTCATGTAATTCAGCATGATTGTCTGGGCAATGTCATCGAGATTGTGGCCTGTTGCAAGCTTTGTTGCACCAAGCTCCTTTGCCTTTTTGTTCAGCAAATACTTTCTCATCACTCCGCAGTATGTGCACGGGGTGAACTCTCCTTCTTTCACAATTTCATCCAGAGTTTTCCCGAATTCTTCTGAGAAGGAGAAAACATGGTGCTCAACTCCAAGCTCATCACAGAGTTTTCCCGCATATCTTCTCAGAGGCTCTCTGTAACCCTCAATTCCTTCATCCACAGTTATTGCAAATATTTTGAGGTCTCTTCTCTCCCTGAAAGTTTCGTGGAGAAATTTCAGAAGAGCACTGCTGTCTTTTCCACCACTGAGCGCAACTGCGATGGTGTCTCCTCTCTCAACCATTCTGTTCTTTCTCATCCTTCTCTTGGCTTTTCTCTCAACATCTCTTATGAAGTGCTCTTCACAGAGCCACAAACCGGAGTATCTCTGAAAAACGACTGCCTCTTTTTTGCACTTGCTGCACTTCACAGTTCATCATCCTCGAGCATATCATTTAAGTATTCCTGAAGAGAACCGGAGTTCATGAAAAAAGAAAATTCGGAAATAATCGGGTATCAGTATTTCGAGAGAGTGAAATCCAATTTGATGCATTTCTCCAGACTTCTCTCCGAGCTCGAAGGGATGAGCGGAGATGAATACGAGGGCGGAAGGAAAGTTCTCATGAGCTATCTCGAATCGATACTGAATGAGCTGAGAATCTCCTCAAATTTCGTCGAAGATGACGAGAGGATGGAGGTTGAGAAGAAATTGATGGAATGCATGGGCCATCTTTCCATGAGGGATTCTGAGAAGGCTCTCAAATCTCTCGGAGAAGCCATCTCTCTGGTTGCAACATCCGCGAACAAAAGGGCGAAATCGATTCTTTAGAAGCTTCTCGCAACCGCCATGAGCTTCTCACTCTCTCTGCCGCATACAACACATCTGCTCGTCTCCCTCTCCTCAATAACTTCTCCGAGCAGATCTTTTCCCGTTTCCTCTTCCATCCTTTTTCCGCACTCCTCATCTCCGCACCAGGGTAAGAGGGCAATTCCATTTAGTTCTCTTGCCTCTTCAATGCTCTCACATCTTCTCACTCTATCTCTGAAATTCCTCCACGCTCTCTCCTTCAGTCTTCTCTCAATCTCCCTGAATTCCCTCTCGATCTCATCCTCAAGATTCTCAAGAGGAACTCCTCTCTTTTCGAGAGTATCTCTCGGCACGAGAGTAACCCTGTTTTCGGAGACATCTCTCGGACCAATCTCTATTCTCAGAGGGACACCTTTTCTCTCCCATTTGTAGAACTTTGCTCCCGGCCTCTCCTCTCCGTCATCGAGGAGAACCCTGTAGCCTTTTTCCTTCAATCTCTCCTTAAGTTTCTTTGAGACATCAAGAGCCCTCTCATCTTTGCTCATGACAATCGGAATTATAACAATCTGAATCGGTGCAACCTTTGGAGGAAGAACGAGTCCTCTTTCATCTCCGTGAATTGAGATTACGGCTGCAACGCACCTCTCCGAGATTCCGTAGCATGTCTGATGAACGAATTTCTGTTCTCCGTTCTCATCCTCGTATTTTATCTCAAATGTCCTTGCGAAGTTATCTCCCAGATGGTGGACGGTTCCGATCTGAAGAGTTCTTCCGTTTGGCATGAGTGCGTCAAATGCAATCGTGTAATCTGCTCCCGGAAATTTATCCCAGTCCGGTCTCCTGGAGATGAGATAGGGAACTCCGAGCTCATCATAAAATCTCTTGTACATCTCAACAGCTCTCTTAACCTGCTCTTCAGCCTCCTCCCAGCTTCTGTGAGCAGTATGAGCCTCTTTAAACGATGTTATCTCTCTGACCCTTATCAGAGGTCTCGTGTGCTTCGTCTCATATCTGAATGTGTTGACAATCTGATAGACCTTCAGGGGAAGATCTGCATGTGATCTGATCCAGAGCTTGAACATGGGATACATTGCGGTCTCTGAAGTTGGTCTGAGAGCAAGGGGAACGTCAAGCTCCTCCATCCCTCCTCTTGTCACCCAGAAAACCTCGTTTTCAAATCCCCTTATGTGTTCCGCCTCCTTCATAAACTCTGTTTCTGGTATGAGGAGGGGGAAGAGAAGCTCCTCATGCTCCTCATCCATAATTCTTCTGAGGATTGAGTAAATGAGATTTCTCAGCTTAAATCCATAGGGACGCCAAACATACATTCCCTTAACCGGATATCTCACGTCTATGATGTCTGCTTCAAAAAGAATGTTCGTATACCACTCGCTGAACTCGGCTCTCTCGCTCAAACCTCTCACCTCTCATAAACCAATTAAGAGCGTCGTTATAAATGTTTCAATGAAAGATGCTACCAGAAGTAGGGGAAATATCAGCTTCAGATAGGCTTCAAGAGCACCTCTGAGCTCTTCTCTGAAACTGGCCATTCCTCTTAGAGCCTGAATTGAGATGTATCCCATTCTTATTCCCAGAGCTCCGGAAATCAGCAGAGCTGGAATCTCCAGAATTCCGTGGGGAAGAATTGCAAGAAGATATCCCAGCAGTCCAAACTTCTCCTTTGTGAGCTCGTAAAGCATTCCGATAATGAATCCGTTGGAAAAGAGAAAGAAAACAGGAAATATGGCGAGAAAGACTCCGAGAACTATTGCGAGAAAAGTTTTCAGAGAGTTGTTGATGAGAATGTAGAGCATCATCTCGGCTCTGCTCATTTCTCCAACCGGTTTCATGATCTCTCTCATCATCTCGAAGATTTTCGAGATCTCCGGGAAGTGAACTGCTGAGAAATATCCGAAAATTATTCCGGAGAAAAATAGAAGTGCTGCAACAGAGATCTCGATTTTGATTCTTCTCAGCGAAGTCATCTCAGACACCTATGGTCATTCTCAGGGTGTTTCTTATCGCAGGAGCGGCACCAAGGGTGAGAATCGCAAACTTCAGAAGATTTGCAAATTCTGTCATGTCTCTCTCGGAGCTCTTCGAAACCGCCTCGGCCATGTCCTCTCCTTCCTGAAGAAGATAAGAGTCTATGAGCTTTATTACAAGCAGAATCACTATAAGTTTAAGCGGAATCAGGACTGAAGCGGTTCCGAAAAGCTCTGTCAGATAGCTTGGTATGACGTGCTTCTCAACATATCCGAGGAGGTCAACTCCAACATAGGTGCTTGAGGCATCCATCATGTGCGCCATAATGATCACGAGATTGAAATCATCCGTATATCTGTATGATCCAAAGAGCATCGCAAGACTCCAGACAACGAAAGTTATCGAGGCACCCATTCCTATAATCGTGAAAGGCACCCAGATTGTTATCTCCTTGCCCCAGAGAATGTAGATAACATTTCCAATGCCCCATGGAAGTGCAACAAGCCATGTGAAGCTCTCATAGGTCATCAGCTCAGCTCTCTCAAGCAGAAGTCCTATGAGCAGGCAGAGAAGAGTTGCACCGAAGGTCAGGAAATATATCTGGGGTGTGATGAATAGGTATTTCAGGGGAGGTGCAAACACATCGAGGTCTTCGAGAACCCTCAGAGTTGAGCCAACAAGAATGAAGGGGGAGACAGCGAAGACAAATCTTCTGTCTATCTCCACCTTCATGCTTCGCATCAATTTAAATATACCTATGAGACATAGAACAAGAACAATACCCCAGGTCAGCGTGTTCACGGGATTGTATCCCGTGTCATAGATGATGGGATCGATGTAATACTTCTGAATGAACTCCCTGATCATATCAATCACCATGTTGAGGTGTTGCGGATGAGCGCATCTTCGATGGAAATGAAGTGGATGAGGCTTCCAAGGATTGTTATAGTTGGGCCGGACGCGATCTTTGAGATTGGTAAGGTCTGTTCGGATTTAAATCTTATTGAATCCTGCGGTATTGTCTGCGGGAAGAAGACAAGAAAGATAGCAGGAGAGCTTGTGAGCGAGCTCCTTGAAGATATAGGAATTCACGCAGATGTCGTTGAGATTGACGAGGCATCGATGGAAGCGGTCTCAATGGTCATGGAAGAAGCCGGGAAAAATAACTGGAAATTTCTCATAGGAGCAGGTGGGGGGAAGTCAATTGATGTTGCGAAGCTCTCATCCTCAAAACTCTCCATACCCTTCATCAGCATTCCAACTGCGGCATCTCATGATGGCATAGCATCTTCGAGAGCCTCAATAAAATCATCCTCCTCCTCAACCTCTGTTGAGGCTCAGCCACCAGATGCTGTGATAGCAGACACCTCCATCATTCTGAAAGCTCCCTACAGAATGCTGGCAAGCGGATGCGGGGATATAATCTCGAACTACACCGCTGTTCTTGACTGGCAGCTGGCTCACAGATTGAGGAATGAGTATTACAGTGAGTATGCAGCTTCTCTTTCTCTGATGACTGCAAAGATGATAATGAATTCAGCGGACCTCATAAGAAAGGGACTTGAGGACTCCGTCAGAATGGTTGTGAAGGCTCTTGTCTCAAGCGGGGTTGCGATGAGCATAGCAGGCTCCTCAAGACCGGCATCCGGAAGCGAGCACATGTTCTCGCATGCTCTTGACATGATAGCTCCAAGACCGGCGATGCATGGAGAGCAGTGCGGAGTCGGTGCAATCATGATGATGTATCTCCATGGAGGGGACTGGGAAGCGATAAGGAACGCTCTGAGAAGAATTGGGGCGCCCACAACCGCGGAAGAACTCGGGATTGAAAGAGAATACATAATCGAGGCTCTTCTAATGGCCCATAAGATTAGGCCTGAGAGATACACAATTCTCGGAAGCGGTCTTACGAGAGAAGCGGCGGAAAAGCTTGTTGAGGTCACGGGTGTCTGCAATGGATGAGAAAAGAAGAAAGCTCACGCTAATAGGAAAGAGCTATGCAAGGGAGGGCTTTGAATTCATTTTCCTCGGTCTCGCCGAGGAGTGCTCATCCTGCAGGTTCAGATTCACATGCGGAAATCTTGAGGCAGAGAGGAAATACAGGGTCGTCTCTCTGAAGAATCCAAGGGATTTGAAACCGTGCAGAATTCATGAGGAAGGGGTTCTGCTTGTCGAGGTTGAGGAAACTCCTCTGATAGCCGCGATTGAATCAAAAAAGGCTCTTGTTGGCACGATCATCGAATATCATCCAATTAAATGCGGGGAGAAGTGTTCGATTTCAGATTACTGCTCTCCTCCTGTCAGGGGAGGGGAAAAATACAGAATAGAGGCAATTGTTGGAGCTCCGCAGGAAAGATGCAGAAGGGGAAAAGATCTGAAAATTGTAAGGATGATTCGCTCAGGATGAATCCTCTTCTTTCTTCTCCTCCTCGTAAATCTCCTGAATGATCACTCTTTTGATTTCCGTGTATTTCAGAATGTCATCTATGATTCTTCTCTTGCTGAGCAGCCATCTCTGGTTGAAGCACATCGAATAGGACTCGTTTATTATGAGCTCCTCTCCCTCCACTCTGAACTCTATGTCAGATCTCTCAAGATAGTGCTCCATTATCGCCTTTATCTTCTCGTTGAGATCCTCGATGATTTCATGAATCTCATACTCATAAATCACATTCTTTCCAGCAAGAGGATGATTGAAATCAACTCTAACTCTTCTCCCTATAACCGTCTCCACGGTTCCTATCCTTCCATTCACCCGAACTCTCATTCCAGGTTGAGGTCTCT
>JACIWD010000146.1 GCA_014361165.1 Candidatus Mnemosynella bozhongmuii | reverse complement strand
CTAAGAATTTGAGGAGAAAATAAAAGAGAGTGAGAGGCTTAATCCTTAAAGAAATCGATCTTCATTCCTGTAAGCTCCTGAACCTCCTGAAAACCCTCCTTCATCTCATCGGCTAACTCGGAATCAACTTCAAAGAGAGCTGCAAGAAACTCACCAAAGTGCGTTTTCTCCTCACTGACAACATCGTAGAATATTTTCTTTATCCTCTCGTCCTCTATACCTTCTGCAAGCTGTTCGTATATGCTCACGGCATCCAGTTCTGCTTCCATTGCCCAGCGAAGTGCCTGAGCTATTTCCCTTTTAGACAGTTTTCTATCCTTTGGCAGTTCAAACGGATATCTGGCCAGCATGGCTCTCTTCACCCCATCTTCCTCTAATTTTCAGCCCCTTCCTCGCTTTGAGAGTTCTGGGCTGTGAATTTCCTCTGAGCAAGCTCTCTGTCTATCATCAGCAGAGCTCTCCTGTCATCTCCTATGAGCTCGAGCTGTCTTCTTATTTCCTCCGCGCTTGCTTCCTCCTCAACCTGTTCGGCCACAAACCACTGAAGGAAATTGTAGGTTGCGTAATCCTTCTCCTCCATAGCGAGCTCAACAAGCTCGTTTATCATTGATGTGACCTTCTTCTCATGAGACAGGACTGATTCGAAGACATCAAGAGGGCTCTTCCACTCTGAAGGGGGCATTTCAATGCTCCCGAGCCTCACCCTTCCTCCTCTCTCATTCACATAATCAAATATCTTCATTCCGTGCATCAGCTCTTCCTGAGCCTGAACCCTCATCCAGTTTGCAAATCCCTTCAATCCCTCGGATTCGAAATATGCGGACATTGAGAGATAGAGATACGCGGAATACAGCTCCGCATTTATCTGTCTGTTAAGAGATTCGAGAACTCTTTCCTTCATCTTTTATCACCCCTCAAGAGATTTGTAGCAGAACCACCAGTCGTATCCCTCAATCTCACCGCTCTTCATCTTCTCAACTCTCTCTCTGGCACTCTTCTCGTCCTGAGGAGGAGGAATTATGACCTTGTTTCCGATCAGCTCATTTTCGGGCCAGTTTGCCGGAGTGGCAACCTTATTATCATCACTCGTCTGAAGTGCTCTCAGAGCTCTGAGAATCTCATCAACATTTCTTCCTATTTCCTGCGGATAGTAAATTATGATTCTCACCGT
>JACIWD010000145.1 GCA_014361165.1 Candidatus Mnemosynella bozhongmuii | reverse complement strand
AAAGAGCCTCGCTCGCTCCGGAGGTCACGAGAATCTCATCCGGAGAGTAATCGAGTTTGTTCTCTTTTCTGAATTTCTCGCTTATTGCCTCTCTGAGCTCTCTTATTCCTGCGTTGTGGGTGTATTTGGTGAAGCCCTTTTCTATTGCTTCGATTGCTGCCCTCTTGACGTTCTCGGGTGTGTCAAAATCAGGCTCTCCGAGACCGAGATTTATCGCATCCTCTGAAGAGGCTTCGAACATTTTTCTGATTCCCGATATGTCGATTTTCTCCACAAGCGAAGAGAACCTCATCAAACTCACTCCAGGATCGCATGTCTCGATTTCATGTGCTCTTCGGTCTGGCGCGTAAGATGAATCAGCTCCGCAACCATACCGTCAAGAACTATCAGTGTGAGAATTTCGAAGACCGTTCCGAGAGGAGTGAGAGATTTGTAATCACCTCTCAGCTGTCTCTCCATGTAATCCATCACATCATGACTTATCCTTCCCCTTATCGTCACAACAATATCCGCAATCTTTGCCATTGAGGATTCAGGATTTGAGGTGAAGAGCACCAGCTCGGCTCCTATGTCCTTTGCTATTTTTGCAAGATTCAGAATAGAGGGAGTCTCTCCAGAACCGGAGGCAACAACCACAAGGTCTCCTTCCTTCACAGCAGGAGTTACGATCTCTCCCACGACATAGGTTGTGAAACCCAGATGCATGAGCCTCATCGCAAAGGCTCTCATAACCAGCCCCGAGCGGCCGGCACCCATCACAAAGATTCTGTTCGCCTTCAGAATCCTCTTTATCACCTCTTTTATCTTCTCTTCCTCAAGCTCCTCGATTATGTTTGAAACATAGTTCGAGATAATTCTGATCGAATTCTTCATGTACTCCAGTGTGATCTCCTCGTCCTTCACGTCCCTTCGAATCTCCTCGGCACCCTTCACCTCACTCATTTGAACTCCTCCCTGTACAGAACCTCCTTTATCTCCCATTCTCCCCGTTTTGAAAGAATTTCGTAAAGCTTTTTAATCTTTCTGATATCTCCTTCCCAGAGTATTGTTTTTCTGAATTCTCC